>DQLG01000111.1 GCA_015660315.1 Candidatus Latescibacterota bacterium | reverse complement strand
TGGTCCGTGTGCGGGCGCAGGCATGAGCATTGCGATGGCTGCCGATATCATTATTGCCGGTAAATCCGCCTCGTTCCTGCAAGCTTTCAGCAACATAGGCCTGGTGCCGGACGTGGGAGCAACTTATTACCTGCCGCGATTGGTGGGCGGCGCCCGGGCCGCCGGTATGATGCTGCTGGGTGAGAAGCTGCCCGCCGACAAAGCTCATGAATGGGGCCTAGTGTGGGAAGTGGTCGAGGACAATCGTTTGCTGGAAGCGGCCGAGAAAGTTGCCAAAAAGCTTGGCCGTGGACCGACAGTCGGTCTCAACCTAATCCGCGGATTGCTTGATGCCAGTGAGGGCAACAGTTTTGCGGCGCAGATGGAGATAGAAGCTCGGGCCCAATCAGAGGCGGGCGCGACTGACGATTTCCGGGAAGGCGTCAAAGCCTTCCTTGAAAAGCGCCCGGCCGAGTTTTCAGGCCGTTAGCTACAGGATAAATAAGTGATCCCATCAGACAGCACCGCCCGTGCGTTGGCCGAAGCGGCAACCGCCCGCATGCTTGAAGCCGATGAGGCGTCTCGAGCCATGGGGATGAATTTGGTCACGGTCGATCGGGATCATGCGGTCTTTGACATGCGGGTGCGGGAAGACATGCTCAACGGCCTCAATACCTGTCACGGAGGCATTGTGTTTTCGCTCGCCGATACGGTTTGTGCGATGGTGGCCAATTCACGCAATCAAAAGTCCGTTCTGCAAAGTGCCACAGTCACCCTCACGGCACCGGTTCACAAAGACGACATTCTGACCGCGACTGGGCATCGAAGTGCCGGGGAAGGACGGGTCGCAGTGATCGACGTGACGGTCACCAATCAGAAAGACGAGACAGTGGCGCTTTTTCGCGGGAGCACATATGAAATACGCGGTACCCATGTGGATCAAGCTGGGGATTGATTTTCTGCTGATATTTCGTATTAGAAGGCCGGAATTGTAGTGGTCGCGGGGGGTAACCCCCAGCGCCGAGGGAAAAAGGAGTGAGCCAAATGAGTCTTTCCGTTGCCGTTGTGGGCAGTGGGCCTGGCGGATTGTATGCCGTCGAAGCGCTGACCAAAAATCTGCCGGATTGCCGGATTGATATTATCGACCGTCTGCCGTCGCCCTATGGCCTGGTGCGGTTCGGCGTCGCTCCTGATCATCAGACCACCAAGAACGTGTCACGGGTTTTCGATAAGCAGATGGTGAAGGACAATGTCCGCTACCTGGGTAATGTCGAGTTGGGGCGCGACATCAGCTACGACGAGCTGAAGGACATGTATGATGCGGTCGTGCTGGCGTTCGGCACTCCCATCGGGCGGCGACTTGGGTTGCCCGGCGAGGACGCGGAAGGGGTCTACAATTCGGATGCGATCGTCGCTTGGTACAGTGGCCACCCAGATTTCGAAAACCTCAATCCCGACCTCACCGGCAAAGCTGCGATCATCATCGGCATCGGCAATGTGGCGCTTGATGTCGCCCGTTTGTTTGCGCGCACCGAGGCCGAGCTTGCCGATACTGACACCACCGATTTTGCTTTGGATGCGATCAAAAACGCGCATTTCGACGATATTTATATCGTTGGCCGGCGGGGTCCCATCGAAGGAACCTTCACCCGCGCAGAATTGGGTGAATTGGGTGAGTTGGAGCGCGGCGTGGCCTTGGTGCATGAAGAACAATTGCCGGAAGAAGTCGAGGCTGAAATGGACCCGCGAGATCTGCGCGAGAAAGTCGCCAATCTGAAAGTTCTGCGCTCCTACATCGGCAACGACCCCAACGCAAATCCGGTTAAGGTGCATTTCGAATTTTACGCGTCTCCAAAAGAGTTTTTAACTGAAACCCGGGACGGCAAGGAACATGTGGTAGGGGTCCGCGTCGAGCGCACCAAAGTTGAAAACGGACGCGCTGTCGGAACCGGAGAGGAGTTCGACATTGCGGCTGACGTGGTGGTTCCGAGTGTTGGATATCAGGCCGAGCCCAGCACCGGGGCACCCTTGGACGAATGGGGGTCGACTGTTGAGAATACCGACGGCCGGGTCGAACCTGGGGTTTATGCGGTTGGCTGGGCCAAGCGTGGACCCACCGGCACCATCGCCTTGAATCGCAAAGACAGCCATGGCGTGGTCAATCTTCTCCTCGAAGATATAACGGCCGATCCCGCCAAATCGGGAAGCGCAGGTGTGGATAGATTACTCGCCGATCGTGGCGTGCGGGTCGTGTCTTATTATCAATGGCAGAAGATCGACCAAGCCGAAGTGGTCGCGGCCAATCCGCCCGCCCCGCGCAAAAAGTTCACGTCAATCGAGGCGATGCTCGACGCCTTAGACCGTTAGAAGAAGCGCGCGATCCGCAGCTGTATGAAGTCGTCGGCGCGGGCCGGATATAAGGGATCTTTGGCTGGGATGCTGTCGAAGAATCGGACGTCCAAGGACAGTTTCCAGCTTTGACCTAAACGCCGGCTCGCCTCGACGCTGGCCATGCGACCATCGCTGTCCAAATCAATGATGACGCCGGCCAGAATATTCAGGTCCTGTATGTCGTTTGCAGTCCATCGACCGCCCACGAATACATCATTTTCGAACGGGGTTGGCGCTCTGTCATTGCGATTGTCATACAAATATTCGCCGACAATCCCCAAATCAGCAGCGGTATTGAACACGCTGAAGAAACTATATTCGAAGCCACTGGCGGAGGCGTAGTAAGTTTTGCCTTGGCCCTCCCGCCGCAAGCCTTCAAACTTCAACAGCCAAGCTTCGTGGGTCCACTGGATGTCCAGCGACGATTGATGGATCTGATCGTAGAACGGGACCAGGAGTGGGCCCGCATTGTCAAACTCGAGAATAAAGCGCGGGTCGCGGCTGGTGCCGTAGAAGTGCGCTACCCCCAAGTCCCACTCGTCGAAACTCTGAGACCAACGCACGGCGTAATCCACATGCTTGTCGCCCGCACCGGATTCATATCTCTCAAAATTGTTGGAGATGCGGCCGCCATTGGTCACACGGGTGGTAGCGCTGCCAAAGGTGCGTGGGCGAAAACCGGGCAACACATAGGCTTCAAACACCCCCCATTTGCTCAAGTACGTCGCATTGACCATCAATTGACCGAGCTTGTCTTCGAGGTCCGGGTCTTCCACTTGGTCGGTCTGATTAATAATATCGATCAGGTGCACAGCTTCGGTCACGCCCCAGAACACTTTGTCTATTCCGGCTTTGAACTCGAAGTCACCAAAGGC
>DQLG01000401.1 GCA_015660315.1 Candidatus Latescibacterota bacterium | reverse complement strand
TCGGTTGCGGGGTCATCGGTTGCGAGTATGCGACGATGTTTGCCGCGCTGGGTATTGAGGTCGTGTTGTTAGATCGGCGGGTGGGTATTATGCGTATGCTGGACGAAGAGATCGGAGAGATCTTCGCCAATTATATCAAGCAAATAGGTGTTGACCTGCGTCTTGGGCAGGCGATCGAAGAAATCAAGCATAGCGAAGACGGCCAGGCGATGGTCAAGATGAAGGATGGGGAGGAAGTCATTGCCCCCTGTCTGTTTTATTCTATGGGCCGGATCGCGAATGTCGAGGGAATGAACTTGGAAAATGCCGGCATTGAGCTCAACAAGCTGGGCAATATTCCGGTCAACGCCCTGTTCCAGACCGCCTGTCCACACATTTACGCGGCTGGGGATGTTCTCGGGCCTCCGTCCCTCGCATCAACATCAATGGAGCAAGGTCGCTTGGCGGTGCGCAATGCCTTCTTGCTCAGCAGTCACCACTTCCCAGAGATATTCCCCTACGGCATTTATACCGTGCCGGAGATATCCAGTGTCGGGCCGACTGAACAGGAGCTACGCGAGAAGGGGATCCACTACGAAGTCGGGCGCGCCAGCTATCACGAAACAGCGCGCGGTCCTATTGCCAGTGATACCACTGGTATGATCAAGCTGCTTTTTCATGCTGAAACGCTTGAAGTGCTCGCCGTCCATATCATTGGCACCAACGCCACAGAAATCATTCCTCTGGGGCAGATGGCGATCAATTTTCGTGCGCGGATCGACTACTTCGTCGATCAGATATTCAATTATCCGACCTTTGCCGAAGGATTCCGCATTGCTGCGCTTAATGGCCTGAATAAGGTGCAAACAGCCGATGAGAGTTCGGTGTAAGCGTCTTATCGCAACGTTAGTGCGGTATTGCTAAACGCGGATCAGCTGGGTGCGAAAGTGTTCGGTGAGATCAATCTTGCAGGTATAATCCGAGCAGATCAAGCGTTTAGTCACCCGACCATCAATAAATGAACAGCGGCTCATCTTTGCTAGACGCTGTACTTCTTCGATTTCTCCGTCGGCTTCTTCCCGCGCATCTACCTCATGCCAGTCGACAACTCGGTTGACAATTTATAGATCCTCAGAAAAAGATAGGCAAATAGCCGAATTTGGGTAAGTACTTTTAGCTAATACAGAATACAAATAAAAAGGCAGGGATAATATCCACCTTTTTATTTGTATTCTGTATTCCGCCTAGTCGCGTTGTTGAAGCAATAATTGATCGCGGGTAGATTCCAACTCTTCGCGCAGCAACTGAATCTCAAAAAGTCGTTTGATGATAAAAGAGATGGGCTGGGAAAGCTCGTTTAACATAGATACGATATCCCCGGTGCGCATGGGATTGCCCAGAGAAAGCCCCATTCCCAACATGCCTTGGCTAAAAGGAACGTCGATAAGCATCCCAGGGTGGTAGGTTGCGCCCAACGAACCTGACTGGGTCATCTGCAGAAAGCTTTCGTCCGCCTCGCGCTCCCAGATTTTGCTGCGGTGCCAATGGCTAACCAGGCCGCGCAGTGGAGCGAAGCGTTCGAGCGACTCTTGCAAGTTCGCTGTATCTTGGAAGGAGCGATAACCCCGTGCTTCAGGATAAGCGTGGTATGAAGTCAGCAAGTTCTTTTCTTCGTTGATGACCTGAAGGCCAACGGCTTCGAATTGCAGCCCCATATCTTCGAGCTCGTCGCCGAGAATGCGCACGACCTTGCCTAGATCGTGCGCCTTTTCGATTTCGAGGCCGGCGCGCTGAACCCGAGAAACCGCTTGCTGGCAACGGCGATCGGTAATATCCCGAGTGATGGCCAATCGCACGTTTTCGCTGATATTGCGGCCGGTGATTTCTACGGGAAAAGTGCTGCCATCGCGGCGGACCATAAGCACTTCGTAGGTCTCGGACGAACCGCTGGCGATCATGCGCTGGGTTACAGAACGAGACTGTGGAGCCAGGATCAATTCGATGCCGTTCTTGCCGAGCAACTCTTCTTTACGATAACCCAAGAGGTCCGCCAGCGTTTGATTGATATAGAGCACTCGGCCGTTTTCGTGGATCGCGAAGGCATCGAGCGTATCGGCGATTTGGCGAAAGCGGTCTTCGCGGACTCCGGGGATTGATCCGCCCATATTTGCGGAGGGAATATTTGCGAAGATTTCGTTGTCTCCCATCAGAAAGTCTACGGAGACCCCCAATGCATCAGCTAGATTTTTTAGTGCTGACGACCGCAATTGACGAACTCGGCCGGTTTCGATACGAGAAATAGTGGCCTGGGAAACGCCAGATCGGGCCGAGAGTGCCTTCTGATTGAACGATTGTTTTTGTCGCAGCGCTTTTAAAGTTTTTCCTAAGGACATGGGTGATTCCTTGGTCCTGGGTATGTAAAAGTGTATATTTGACGTCTATAGTCGGAGATATTGGTTTTAGTATAATATCATGCCCAATAAGTGATGATTTAGATCATGAAGTCTAATAATAAGCAAAATTAAATATACGTTATAAAGACCAAAATAATCAAATGAGTGCATAATTTATTTGGATGAAAATGTGCGCAAAGATTCTGAATTTATCGGCAATTTTGCATAGATGATGCATAAGGGCGAATGAATGCATATGCTAAAATCCTCACCATTATTGACTACATAGACGAGATTGTGTAAAATAAAAACCAAGGGTCGGTGTGGTATGAGAATATCCACACCGACCCTTGGTTTTTTGCAGTAAGGGATATCGGGGCGTGTAGCGGGACGTTTTGCAATGGTCAAAGGTAAAGATTGTTCGAATAGGGCAAGTGCCTTAGGGGGTTGTGGAGCCTTGCTCGTCGTCGGTGATGTGGATTCTGTCGTCGGTTTG
>DQLG01000636.1 GCA_015660315.1 Candidatus Latescibacterota bacterium | reverse complement strand
CAATCTCTGCCGTGATCTCAAATGCCTTCCTACCGATATTATCGAATATCAATAGATACCCGTCTCCTTCAGGTTATCGCAGCTCGTAAACCACTTCGAGCCGCACGGTCGCGCTTTGCTCGCCGGGTTTGATCACCCCGCCCCCCGACTCCATCGCCATCATCCTCGCCATCGGCCGCCCCCCGCTGCTCTCTGTGATCCGCAAAACCTCGCCCAATTTTCTCCCGTGCAGCCGTGCCAATTCCTCGGCTTTGGCTCGCGCGCTTTCTGCAGCTTTGGCCCGCGCTTGGACTGCCAACGCTTCGACATCCGCAACGACCATTTCAACCCCCCAGATCTGATTCGCTCCAGCGCGCACGACTTCCTCCAGTACCGAATCGACCTGTTCGAAATCGCTTAATTCGACCCGCAACATATTCGACACCCGATACTGGCCCTCATGCCCCTCGGCTTTAGGCCTTGGGTTTTCGTAGTGAATAGAAAAATTACTAGTCGCCATATCCCGTTCTTCAACCCCCAGATCAGCAAGGGCCTGCAGCATCTTCTGCATCGAAGAACGATTCGCCCCCGACGCCTCCCGCACATTGGTGGAAGAAGTGATCACCCCGACGGAGAGCCGTGCCTTATCTGGCACCGCGCTAGCTTGCCCCTCGCCGACGACTGAAATCGTGTGTTCGATCCTCTCGCCGGCATCCGCGCCCAACGATATACCCGCTATGAGCACAGCGGTCATCAAGAGATATTTCATTTGCATTGGCATGATCCAACCTTTCGTCTTCGCGACTTGCAAGGGTCCTGAATTGCCCCTACACTAAATGTGCCCAAAAAAGCGAGTCCGCATTCCCCCAAGTAAGAGAAAAGCGTATGTTCGCATTGGTTTTCCTCGGTTTTCTCGGCTCGGTTTACGGCTATTCGAGCTGGCGTCTCATCCCCTATCTGCCTCGCCCCTGGAACCTGGGTGCCTTGCTAATTTTGGGGCTCTTGTTGCTCGCGCCCCTGCTATTGTTCCGCCTGCGATCCCAACCGGGGCGCCTAACCTGGCTCGCCGACCCTCTATCCTGGATCGCTTATGGGGCGATGGGTTTTTTCGTAGTCAGCACTTCATTACTGCTCTTGCGAGACCTGTTGGGCTTGGCCCTAACCCAACTCAACCTGCTCGACCCAACGACCAGGCCTTTTATTGACCTACTGACTTTTGCGTTGGCCATAGCGGTCACCGGCTGGGGGGGGTTCCAGGCCAGGCGCACCCCCTGCGTCGTCGAGGTTGAAGTCCCTATCGCAGATTTGCCCTCGGCCATGTCCGGATTGCGCATCATACAGATCAGCGATCTGCACGTCGGCCCAACCATCAAGGGGCCCTTCGTGCGCAAAGTCGTCGATCGCATCAAGACCCTGCAAGCCGACCTTATCGTCTTCACCGGCGATTTGGCCGATGGCACGACAGAACAACTCGGACCCGACGTAGACCCCCTATCCGAGTTAGAGGCCCCGCTTGGAGTTTATTTTATTACCGGCAACCACGAATATTATTCGGGCGTGGAAGCCTGGACGGATCAAGCCCGCCGCCTCGGTTTCGACGTGTTGCTCAACGAAGGCCGGCTGCTCGAATATGGCAAGGGCCAAGTCGGCTTAGCGGGAATAACCGACTACGGCGCCAATGAAAGCAAACCCGAGCACGCCTCGGACCCAGGCAAAGCCTTTGCGACCATAGGCGCGGCCGACTTGCGGATCCTGCTGGCACACCAACCGCGCAGTATCGAGGCCGGCCATCAGGCCGGATGCCATTTGCAACTATCGGGCCACACCCACGGTGGACAGTTCGTGCCTTGGAAATACATCATTCCATTGCAACAGCCCTTCGTAGCTGGTTTACATAGATACCGCGAAAGCTGGATCTACGTGCACCGGGGCACGGGCTACTGGGGCCCGCCCCTGCGACTTGGGGCCCCTTCTGAAATCGCGTTGATCACCATCCGACGGGCCCCCGACGCATGAAGGCACTCGGCCGACACCTGCTCATAGACCTCTACGATTGCGACGAGCGCCTCTTGGACGACCGGGAGTATATCGAAACCCAACTGCATGCCGCTGCTGAAGCCGCAGGAGCCCGGATCCTCGGCGCGCTATTCCACCGCTTCAGCCCGCATGGCGTCACCGGTGTGCTTGTCGTGCAAGAAAGCCATCTAGCCGTGCACACTTGGCCTGAACGTCGCTACGCCGCGATTGACTTGTTTACCTGCGGCAGCGACATTGACCCATGGCTCGCCTATAAAAGCCTCAAACGCGCCTTTGGTGCAGGGCGGGATAATGCGGTAGAAGTCGGTCGGGGTTTAATAGATGAAGTTAGTGCTGAGGATTGAACCGCGCGCTATTCTTCACCTTCTAGCATATTGCGCAAATACAGCCGAAACGCCTTGGCCCGCTCCTGCACTACGGCCTGGAGTTGGTGGACCTCCTGCTGCCGGGTTTTCAGTTTTTGGATTTCCAACACCACCTCCTCAACCGTCGTCGCCGCCAGATCTGCTCCGCCGCCCTGGCGGCCTGCCGCGCGAAATCGCACCTTCCCACCGGGCTGATCCCCGCGGGCGAAGACCAGCATTTTGCCAACCGGCCCGTCAGTCCCCTGACCTTCCGCCTTATCCCCTCCCATCCTGGTCCTCAAGCGGAATTCTTCCTCTAAACGCAGCAATAACTCGGCGGCAGAGACCATTTCAACCCCCAATCGATGATCGATATCCTCCATCAATTCCAGCTTCTGTTGGATCTTGTCCGGCCCATCGTCAACTGCTATCAGCATTTGCTCGCCATAGCGCCAGCTAGCGCTATAAATTTTGGCGCCCAACTGTTCTCGAGCCTCCTGATAAACCATCAGTTGCGTCAAAAGCCCCTTGTCAGCTTGCGCCGAAAGCTTCTGGATCAGCACACCAATTTCCCAATCATAGCCCAGGCGCATTCTTTCCTCTAAGCTATCCT
>DQLG01000184.1 GCA_015660315.1 Candidatus Latescibacterota bacterium | reverse complement strand
CGGCGCTTGAACCCGTGTTGGCATGCATCGACGGGTTGTTGATCACCGGCGGTCCGGGCATTGAACGCGGGTTGATCGGCGTTTTGCCCGCGGATCTGCCACCAACTCCTGCAAAACGTGTTCAAGCCGATCTTTGGAGTTTTGCGGTGGCGCAGCAGCGCGAGATGCCGGTATTGGGCATCTGTTATGGCATGCAGTTTATCAGTGCCGAATTGGGCGGGACGATTTGGTCAGATGTCGAGGCGCAACTCGGGGTCGGGCCACATTCGCCCAAGCGCAACGACGCTCAGCCAGTCGAACACGATGTCGAAGTCGAATCTGGCACGATACTGTCGAAGTTGGGCGGTGCGGGGCACGCGCGTGTCAACTCCTCGCATATCCAGGCGATCGACCGGCCTGGAGAGGGTTTGCAGGTGAGCGCGCGCAGCGCCGATGGGTTGGTGGAAGCTGTCGAGAGCGTGGATGGCCGGTTGCTGGGGGTGCAGTTTCACCCCGAGGCGATGGCGGGGTCGATTGGGGATAAGGTCTTTGCACACCTTGTCGGGCGGGCGCAAGGATGAGCCGCGCAGCTTCCCGGCCACAGGTAGATGCTGCAGACGCAAGCGGATTGCACGATCTATGCGTCGCGCTGCAGCCATTCGCCTTGCTGCTGCCGGCTCGGCACCCGTACTAGCCGCGCTTCTTCGAGTATATAGGCGCTGAGTTGGTTGCCGTAGACACAGCCGGTGTCCAAGCCCAGGAGATAGGCTTTGTCATCGCGTTCTTTGACGACTAAGCCGCCGGGCGCGTCGTGGCCGAAGACGATCAGGGGATGGGCGGGTTGGTAGGCGTCGTGCCAGCGCGGGCCGGTGTGTTCTTTGGCGGGCGGCCAGGTGCGGATGGTGATGAATTCCTCGCGGCTGGTGCCGGCCAAGCCCTTTTCGGGGTTGATACCGGCGTGTACGAGCAAGAAGTCGTCGGTCTCGATATAGAGCGGGACTTGCCTGAGCCAAGCGAGGATCTCGCCGTGCGCGGGAGCCAACTTGGCGAAGGTGTAACGTTGGTCGGCCTTTTTTAGTTTGGGCTCGCGCCCGGCGGCGGATTCTTCCAGGCTATCCAAGAGGCCCGCGTCGTGGTTGCCCAGCACCATTTTTGCGTTGGTATCCTGAATTTGGCGCCAAATCCCGAGCGGGTCGGGGCCGCGGGCGAAGGCGTCGCCGGTGAGTAAGAGGCGGTCGCTGGACGGGTCGTAGGCCGCGGCGGCCAGCATGTCTTGTAATTCGACGGCGCAACCGTGTGTATCCCCGACGAAGATGGTGCGCATAAAAGAGGCCCCGTGGTTTGCGTTAAGGGTGTGCAGATGCTATCATAATCACCATCTCAAATTAAGGCCATAGAGGAACATTGACCACATCCACTCAAGCACCGCAAAAACCGGCCGCCAGCCATGTGATGGCCAAGCCCTCGGGTTCGATCTGCAATATCGACTGCAAATACTGCTTCTATCTAGAGAAGGAGAAGCTCTACCCGCAGGCGGGCCAGAATTGGCGCATGTCGGACGAGACGCTCGAACTCTACGTCAAGCAGTATATCGAGGCGCAGGATGTGCCGCAGGTCAACTTCGCCTGGCAGGGCGGCGAGCCGACATTGATGGGCTTGGATTTTTACCGCCGGGCCATAGAGCTGCAAGAACAATACGCCAATGGCAAGGCCATTACCAACGCCTTCCAGACCAATGGTATCCTGCTCGACGAGGAGTGGGGCGGTTTTCTCTCGGAAAACAAATTTCTCGTCGGATTGTCAATAGACGGTCCGCGCGAATACCACGACCGCTACCGGGTCGACAAGGGCCAGCAACCGACTTATGACCGGGTCTACGCCGGTTTGCAGACGCTCAAAAAGTATAAGGTGGAGTTTAATACGCTGACGGTACTGCAAAACCACAATGCCGCGGATCCGTTGGAGATCTATCGTTTTTTGCGTGAAGAGGGTTCGGGTTTTATGCAGTTTATCCCGATCGTCGAGCGCATCGCGCACGAGGTCGACGAGGACGGACTGGAGCTGGTCGATCCCGATTATGAGGGCAAGGCGCAGGTTTCGAAGTGGTCGGTCGGTTCGGGGCAGTACGGCAAGTTTTTGTGCAAGATTTTTGATGAGTGGGTGCGCAACGATGTCGGCGAGGTCTTCGTGCAGATGTTTGATGTGACGCTGGGATCGTGGCTGGGTCAGGACGCGAGTTTGTGCATATTCGCCGAGACTTGCGGATCGGCGCTGATCATCGAGCACAATGGCGACCTTTATTCCTGCGATCACTTCGTCTATTCGGATTATCGCTTGGGCAATGTGCACGAGGAGAGCATCCGCGATATGGTCGCCAGCCCCGAACAGACGAAATTCGGGCAGGACAAGAAGGACGCGCTGCCGCAGTATTGCGTCGAGTGTGATTTTCGCTTCGCCTGCAATGGCGGTTGCCCCAAGCACCGTTTCACCAAGACCCCTAGTGGCGAGGATGGGCTCAACTATTTGTGCAAGGGCTATAAGATGTACTTCTCGCACGTCGACCCCTATATGCGCTTTATGGCCAACGAGCTAAGGCAGAACCGGCCGGCGACGGGCGTGATGGAATGGGCGAAAAAAAAGGACGCAGTCAAAGCCGCCCTGCACCAGAAGGATCCAGGGCGCAACGATCTGTGTCCTTGCAGTAGCGGAAAGAAATACAAACGCTGTTGCGGCCAGGCCGCATGAAATAAGGAGAGACGATGATCGACATTCAATTGCAACCCGAAAATGCCAAGGCCGTCATCACCATCGACGGCCAGCTTTTTACCGAGTACCGCTATGGCCACTACGTGTGCCGGCCCTTTTTTTACCCGGTAATGACGCCGAAGGGCGGCGGTCTGACGCGCGCCTATCCGATGGAAGAGGTCGAAGGCGAGACCCAGGACCACTATCATCACCGGGGTATCTATACTGCGCACGGTTTGGTCAATGGCGAGAACCTCTGGGACGAGGGCACCGGGCACGGGGCGATGCTGCAGCGCGGCGAGCCGGTGGTTGGTGTAGAGGACGGTGCGGTGCAGATCGATGGAATCATTGATTGGTTCGGGGCAGAAGGAGAGCGCTTGTTGGAGGAGCGGCGCACGATCGAGATTCGCGTCGAGGGTGATTTGCGGGTGTTGGACCAGCGCAGTGAGTTTCGCTGTAAATACGGCGATGTAACCTTTGGCGATACCAAGGAGGGCGGGTTGTTTTCGATCCGCGTGCCGACGTCGATGGACGCCAAGGACAAGGGCCGGATCGAGAATTCCGAAGGCCAGGTTTATGAGAATGGCGAGGGCGAGGAGACGACTTGGGGCGTGCAGGCGGCTTGGGTTGATTATTCGGGCCCGTTGGCCAATGGTGAGCAGTGGGGGCATACGGTCGTCGACCATCAAGATAACCCGCGGCACCCTTCGTACTGGCACGTGCGCGGCTATGGGCTTTTCACCGCCAATGCTTTCGGTGTGCACGATTTTAAGAAGGACGAGAATCTCGACGAGAGTTTGACGATTATAGGCGGAGATAAGGCGGTATTTCGTTATCGTCTGGTGATGCATCCGGGGCGGGGGGTGGATGCGCATCCGCAGGTGCGGGCGTTGATTGACGAGTTTCAGGCGGAGTAGCTGTCCGGGCTGATTTAGGATATCTCCTTCGTTCATTCTCGGATCACATCCTGTGATTCTCCGAGGGCTGTCTAGTCAGATTCCACTACGGGGATACCTTAAATCAGTTTTTCGGTACTTCAGAGTTAAAAAAGAAAAGAAGAAGAAGGAGAACCGGTTTTTCGCCGGTTTTTCTTTGTCTTGCCGGGAATGGGAAATGGGCTGAGTTTTAACGTCAAAATCAAATAGAGAAAATTAATTTTAATCGAATGGAGGAATGATGGCTAAGGGCAAAAAAGACAAGCTGCGCGTCGCCTTTATCGGCGCTGGCGGGATCGCCGGGGCGCATATGCGCTATTACAAGGAGATGGAAGACGTTGAGATGGTGGCGGCGTCGGATGTGATGGCGGCAAGTGTGCAGAGCCGCTGTGAGGAATATGAGATTCCGGAGGCGTATACCGATTACAAGAAGATGTTGAAGCAGGTTAAGCCGGACGCGGTGAGCGTCTGCACGCCGAATGGGCTGCACGCGCCTTGCACGGTCGCGGCGCTGAACGCCGGGGCGCATGTCATGGTCGAAAAGCCGTTGGCGATGAACGCGAACGAAGGGCAGAAGATGCTCGACGCGGCGAAGAAGAATCGCAAAAAATTGGTTATCGGTTTCCAGCACCGCTACGAGCCGCGCACGCAGTTTATCAAGAAGGCGGTAGACAATGGTGACCTCGGCAAGATCATCTACGGGCGGGTACAGGCATTGCGCCGCCGCGGCATTCCCAACTGGGGCGTCTTCGGTCGCAAGGACTTGCAGGGCGGCGGGCCGTTGATAGATATCGGCGTGCATGTGTTGGAGACGACGCACTACGTGATGGGCTCGCCCAAGCCGGTGGCGGCCAGTGGCAGCATCTACACTTATTTGGGCAACAAGAAGTCGAATGTGGTGTCGATGTGGCCGAACTGGGACCACAAGTCGTATACGGTTGAAGACTTGGCAGTCGGGCAAATTCGTTTTGAAAATGGCGCGACGATTAATATCGAGGCCAGTTTCGCCGCGCATATCGCCAAGGAGGAGTGGAACTTCACGCTGATGGGCGAGAAGGGCGGGGCGACCTGGGACCCACCGGGGCTGTTTACCGATGCCAACGACCATATGGTCAGCGTCAAGCCCGACTGGTTGCCGACAGGTGCGGCGGCCGACGCCTTCTCCAGGAAGATGCGCAACTTCGTCGACCACGTGCACCACGGCAAAGAGACTATGGCGCCGGGCGAGCACGGGCTGATGGTGCAGAAGATGCTCGACGGGATCTACGAGTCGGCGGCGAAGGGGCGCGAGGTGCGTATAAAATAAGGGACAGCGATAATAAACTTGGCTCACCCCGAGTATTCCACGTCCGGCTGCGCTTGCGCCGTCGGACGTGTTTTTTGCCGGAAGCTGTTCGCGGTCATTTGTTTTTTTCGTTCCTGAGTGCGTGTCGCGCCATTCGATCAACGAGGGTGAAAATTCTGCCGATCTCATCTTGTTCATTTTTTCTTTGATGCCCGTTTACTTTGATAAAGCTACAGTCTAATTGCTCGGCAAGGCGGTAAAACTCCCGGTATAGTTCTGCATTGTTGAGGGGCTTGTTGTTTTTTGCGCGAAAATCACTTTGCAGGTATCGTTCGCGTCTATCCGGAAGGCTCACGATGTTCTGTGAATCCGTATACACGGTGAGCTTATGACCTGGCAATTTCGTTTCGCTCAATGCCCACAATAGCGTTTGCAACTCCAGTTTTGTTGAGGATGTATGTGTAAATCGTTTTGTCTGTATGTGCGCGGTTAGAGATTCGACAGGGAGTCGATGCTCAGACAGCGAGAGATAGGCCCCGTAACCAATCGCGGATTGTGCGTGCACGCTGCCGTCGGTAAATAGTTTTAGTTCATTCATTCAATCTTGCTCCATCGCAAAGATAAAAATACAGCAAAGATCCGTAATCTATGGTCTATCGCGGAATATTTTTTTTGCCATTACCGATCCCGTACAGCACTGGCTTGTGTGCCCTCTGGCGTTCTGGGTTGATTGTTGTTAGACTTTCTACGCGAATTTCGAAAAACAAACTTCATTAGGCGAACTGCTCAGGTATTAGCGCGCCTATTTTTCTGGTAGTCGCGGTGCTTGTTCTTGTCGGGCGGTGCGATACCATAGCGATCGTGTGTTTATGATGGAAGCACGGGCCGGGAGCCTGTTGGCGCTTATGGCAAGTCTGGGTTTGTTGGCGTGCGGCGGCGAGGACAGGCATTTCAAAGCGTCGGAAGAAAGCGTGCCCACTGTAATGGCGCCCGCCGAGCAGGAGGCATCGCGCGATATACCGCGTGATGCCTGGCCCGATGCCTGGTTTAAGGCACCGAGCAAGGCGTCCGAGATTGGCTTGACCAGCTTCAAGCAGTCGCCGCTACTCGACGCACAGGTCGCCGCGGGCGAGCTACCGCCGGTTGCAGAGCGTTTGCCAGATGATCCGATCGTCGTTGTGCCCATCAATGAGATCGGCCGTTATGGCGGCACCGCACGATTGTTCTGGGCCGGCGAGCAGTTGCTCAATGTGCCCGAAGGCACGTTGCGTCCGGGGCCGCAACTGCAATTGGCCCTGCCAAATTTCGCCGAGCGCTACGAATACAGCAACGACTCGAAGACGCTGACGATTTTTCTGCGGCCCGGGCACAAGTGGTCCGACGGCCATCCGGTGACCGCCGACGATTTTGTCTTTTGGTTTGACCACGTGCAAATGAACAAGAGCCTGACACCGGTGGTTTCGCCGCGTTTTAAGGGTGCGCGCATCGAAAAAAACGACGAGCAAAGCTTTAGTTATCACTTCCCGCAGGCAATGCCGCTCTTCATTATGCACCTGGCGCACAATAGCTCGCACTTGTCTCTACCCGCGCATTTTATGCGGCGCTATCACCCATCTTTTACCGACCAGGCGCAGCTTGAACGCGAGGCGGAAGAACTGGGCTTACAGGATTGGCGCACGTATTTTACTGCGGTCAGCAATACCCGCGATCTACTCGTTTTTTTTAAGCCGGTGCAGACCGCCTATATGGTCGTCGACAAGACCTCGACGAGGATCCGTCTGCGCCGCAATCCCTATTATCCCAAGGTCGACCCCGCAGGCAATCAATTGCCCTATATCGATTTTCTCGAAGTGCAGAAGGTCGACAGCGCCGAGATTATGGCCGCGAAGGCTTCGACGGGGCAGGTGGATTTTGCGGGGCGGCAGTTTAAGACCTCGGATATCCCGCTTTTCAAACGCTTCGAAAAAGAAAACGACTATTCGGTCTATCTTTGGCCGCGACCCTATGGTTCGGATGTGGCGCTGATGGTCAATATGACGCATCCCGACGACAAGCTGCGGTCGATTTTTCAGGACGTGCGTTTTCGCCGTGCGCTGTCGCTGGCGATTAACCGCGACGAAGTCAACGCTATCGCCTACTACGGCCAGGCGGTGCCGCGCCAGTTGACGGTGGTCGAGTCGAGTCGGTATTTTGAGCCGGAATTCGCCAGCGCCTATGCCGAGTACGACCCGCAACGGGCGATGGCCTTGCTTGACGAGATGGGCATTGTCGATCGCGACGGCGACGGACGGCGCGACCACACCGATGGCAGCTCGCTGGAGATCACGCTCGAATACACCATCGGCGAGACGCCCAAGCAGATCACGGTGGATCTGGTCACCGCGCACTGGCGCGAGGTCGGGGTGCATATTAATCTCAAGCAGATCAGCGGCGCGTTGCAGGGGATCCGCACCAAGGGCGGACATATGAACATGAGCATCTGGCACGCCGATCGCAATACGGATATTCTTTTTCCGATCGAGCCTTTTTGGTATGTGCCGATGCACACTGGGCAGGAGGTGACGCAGTGGCCGGAGTGGTCGCGCTGGTATCGTTCCGACGGCGCGCGCGGCATGGAGCCGCCGCCCGAAGTCAAACAGCTTATTGCATGGTGGGAGGTGTTGCGCCGCACGACGGATGTGGAAGAGCGTATCCGTATGGGCAAGAATATTCTTCGCAGCCAGTCGGAGAATTTATGGGTGCTCGGTGTGCTCGGGCAGGGGCCGCATCCGGTGATCGTCAGCGACCGACTGCGCAATGTGCCGATAGACGGCTACTGGGGCTGGGACTCGCGCTGGTCGTGGCCGTATTATCCCGAGACCTGGTATTTACAGCAGGATTAATCTTATGCTAAACTATATTATTCGCCGCGTATTGCTTATGATTCCCACCTTGGTGGCGATTTCGATCTTGATCTTTATCATTATCCAATTGCCGCCGGGCGATATTATCACCTCGCGCCTACAGGAGTTACAGGCGGAAGGCCAGGATATTTCCGAGGAACAGATCGAGGCGCTGCGCGCCCGTTACAATCTCAACGACCCGTTGCATATCCAGTATTTCAAGTGGATTGGCGGCATTCTCGTCGGCAATATGGGCTATTCGGTGATGTACGGACAGTCGGTCAACAATCTTATCTGGGAGCGTTTGGGTTTTACCTTGTTGATCACCTTCTCGGCGACCTTGTTGACCTGGCTGATCGCTTTTCCGGTGGGGGTGTATTCGGCGCTCAGGCAATATTCGTTGCTCGACTACGCAGCGACGCTTATGGCCTTTGTCGGTCTGGCGACGCCGAACTTCCTGCTGGCACTGGTGCTGATGTATTTGGGCTATGAGTGGTTTGGCATAGCGGTCGGCGGTTTGTTTTCTCCGGAATATGCTAGTGCTGCTTGGAGCATGGGCAAGCTTGGCGATCTGCTGGCGCATTTATGGATTCCGGCGGTAGTGATCGGCATGGGCGGCACGGCGGGCATGGTGCGCATTATGCGCGCCAATCTGCTGGACGAGTTGGGCAAACCCTATGTGACGACGGCCTTGGCCAAGGGCCTGCATCCTATCCGCCTGGTGATCAAATATCCGCTTAGAATTGCGATCAATCCCTTTATCAGCACCGTCGGCTGGATGTTGCCGCACCTTATTTCGGGGGCGGCGATCATCGCTGTGGTACTGAGCCTGCCGACGACGGGCCCCTTGCTGCTCGACTCGCTTAAAAATCAGGATATGTATCTGGCCGGCAGTTTCCTGTTGATGCTTAGCGCGCTGACGGTGATCGGCACGCTGCTCTCGGATATTCTCCTGGCTATCACCGACCCGCGGATCCGCTATGAGTGAGGCTAAGGTGGGCGCGATCGACACACAAGAGACGGCAACCGAGACCGAAGAACAGGACTTGGCCTTTGCCTCGCAGTGGCAACTGATGTGGATCCGTTTCCGCCGCCATCGGCTGGCGCTGATGGGCAGTGCGGTATTGGTGCTACTTTACGGCGTCGCTGCAATCTGCGAATTCATCTCGCCCTACGATCCGAACCAGCGCCATGCGGATTACGTG
>DQLG01000140.1 GCA_015660315.1 Candidatus Latescibacterota bacterium | reverse complement strand
TGGCGGGTGATCATGGCGAGGCGATGCAGCGAGTGTACGAAGTGTTGGTGGAAGTTTATGGTGGCGTAGGCGCGGTCGAGGCGATCGGTCACCGTATCGTGCACGGCGGCGAGCGATTCTTCGAGGCCGCGCTGGTAACGGCTGAAGTCGAACAAGTCATTGAGGAGTGTGCAGCGTTGGCGCCTTTGCACAACATGGCGCATCTATCGGGCATTCGCGCTGCCCGCACGTATTTTACCGATCTGCCGCAGGTCGTGGTTTTTGATACCGCCTTCCATCAGACTATACCCGAACGGGCCTATTTATACGCGTTGCCGTATGAACTGTATGAAGAAGAGGGCATTCGCCGTTACGGATTCCACGGCACCTCGCACAAATACGTATCGCAGCGGGCAGCGGAGCTTTTGCAGCTAGAGCATTTTACCGGGATCACTTGCCATCTGGGCAATGGCTCTTCGCTGGCGGCGATCAGTCAGGGGCGCTCGGTGGATACGACGATGGGGTTGACACCTTTGGAAGGCGTGGCGATGGGCACCCGCTCTGGCGATGTGGATCCGGCGGTGGTGTTTCATTTGGTGCGCCGGCGCGGGATGGCGGTGGATGAGGTCGAGCAGTTGCTCAATCAGCAGAGCGGTTTGTTGGGGCTTTCGGGCCGCTCCAAGGATATGCGCAGCATCGAACAGGCCGCTATCGAAGGCGACAAACGGGCGCAGTTGGCGCTCGAAGTGTTTACCTATCGCGTGCGCAAATATATCGGGGCTTTTCTGGCGGTATTGGGGCGAATCGACGCGGTGGTCTTTACCGGGGGGATCGGCGAGAACAGTCCGGCCACCCGCCGGCGGATATTGCAGCATATGGAAGGTTTGGGTTTGCAGTTGGACTCGGCGCGCAATCGCACGCATGCCGGGGTCGAAGGCGAGATTTCGACTTTTGGCTCGCCGGTGAAGATTCTGGTGGTGCCTACGAACGAGGAATTGGTGATCGCGCGCGAGACCCGAGAGGTCATCCAGGCCTCCGTCGAGAGGAGTTGAAGAATATGGCAGGTGCAGGGGAATTGACCGTAGTCGAGCGCAAGGCCGTCGGGGCTTCGCCTTTTGCCGAGCTCTATCCTCCGACCGAGAAGATCAAGACCATCGTAGTCGAGAATTTTCCGGCGTTGGGCAAATTGGCGGCGATGCGCTTTATCGAATGGGCCCAGGACCACCCCGGCGGAGTGATCTCGTTGCCGACGGGCAAGACGCCCGAGCACTTTATCCGTTGGGTCGAGCATTTGCTGGCGCATTGGGACGAGGCGGAGATCATCCGCGAACTCGAAGAAGCGGGCATTGACCCGAGCCGTAAACCGGATCTGCGCAGCCTGCACTTTGTGCAAATCGACGAATTCTATCCGATTGAACCCGGCCAAGAAAATAGCTTCTACTCCTATGTGAACCGCTTCTATATTGACGGTTTTGGCCTCGACCCGGCCAAGGCGCTACTGATCAATTGCGCCGAGATTGGCCTTAAGCCGGGTCAGACTTTAAGCGAGGTCTGGCCGGGCGGCGAAGTGGATCTTTCGCTGCGTCATCGCCCGGTCCGCACGGGGCTTGAGCAGGTCCAGCAGGATGCATTGCAACGCGTCGATCAATGGTGCCAGGAGTTTGAAGAGCGGGTCCGCGCCTTGGGCGGCATCGGTTTTTTCCTGGGCGGCATCGGTCCCGACGGGCATGTCGGTTTTAATGTGCGCGGCTCGGACCATTTTTCGACGACGCGGCTAACGGGCGTTAATTACGAGACGCAGGCGGCGGCTGCAGGTGATCTGGGCGGTATCGAGGTGGCGCGCAAAAGGCTGGTGATCACCATCGGGCTGGGTACAATAGCCCATAACGAAGACTGCTGCGCGCTGATTGTCGCTGCCGGCGAGTCTAAGGCCAGGATTGTCGCTGCCGCGATCGAAGAAGAGGCCGACGTGAGTTATCCGGCCTCGTCGTTGCACCGTTTGCCGATGGCGCGCTTTTATATTACGCAAGGCGCGGCGAAACTGCTCAAGGTGCGTCAATTGGTGCTTTTTGAGCAATGCGACGCGGTCGACGACGAGGCGATGGAGAAGATTGTCGTTGACCTGGCCAGCGATTTGGGCAAGAAGGTCGTCGACTTGACGGAGGCGGATTTCGCGGCGGACGCTTTTGGTGCCGCGCTGTTGGCACGTCGGCCGGAGAAAGCCGAAGCGTTGGGCAAGATGGTGCGCGACCGTTTGGTGAGTAAGATCGAGCGGGGGACCAAGACTCTTGCGAAGACGCGTTTCTTGCACACCGAGCCGCACCACGACGATCTGATGCTGGGCTATCTGCCCTATATCGTCCGCCATGTGCGGGATGCGAGCAATGTGCATTATTTCGTTTGTTTTACCGGCGGTTTCACGGCCGTGACCAATGGTTTTATCGAGGCGCACGTGCAGCGGTTGAGGCATTTGTTGCACAGCGCCGAGTTTGCGAGTCTGTGGGCCGAAAACTACTTCGACCCGAGTTACGATATTGGACGCAATCGGGACGTCTGGCAATATCTCGACGGAGTTGCCGCCGATGACGAACAGATGCGCAACGAGGGCGCGGCGCGGCGCTTTTTGCGCAATCTTATCGCAGCCTATGGGGAAGAGGACCTCGCAGCGGTCGAGGAGCGGCTATTGGAGTTGCAAGCCTATTTTTCTGACCGCTACCCAGGCCAAAAAGACGTCCCCGAGGTTCAGGCGCTCAAAAGCATGTGCCGCGAATGGGAGGCCGAGTGCATTTGGGGGTATATCGGTTGGGACTGCGCCAATGTCAAACATTTGCGGCTCGGTTTTTATACCGGTGATATCTTCACCGAGGAGCCTACGGTCGAAGGCGACGTGCTGCC
>DQLG01000282.1 GCA_015660315.1 Candidatus Latescibacterota bacterium | reverse complement strand
GCCGCAGGATTTTGCCGAGTACCGGACGGGTTACGAGGTGCCCGAGGAAGGGTTTGCAGACTTTGCTGCTTTCCTGCGGGACGAGGGTTGGGAGGTCGGCGCTGAGGATTTTGCTGCGCATCGGGATTTTTTGCATCGGGAACTCAAAGCCGGTTTTGCCCGCGTGCTTTGGGGAGACGAACAGTATTATCGAGTGCGGTTGGATGGGGACGGAGAGGTGGAGCAGTCTCTGGGGCTTTTTGGCGAGGCCAGTGCCCTTCTCGCACGCCGCACCGGCACGGGCTATTGATTTTTCGCCCTTCTTTACGTATTGTGAACGCTGGCTTTTTGCCGGGAGAACTATATGTCTGAAAAGCGTTTGGCGGGCGGTCGGGAGATCGTGCTGCCGATGAGCAAGGCGGCGGAGATTAGCTTCCGCAGCCTAAAGATTCGTTTCGGTCGCTCGCTGATTACGACTAGCGGTGTGATTTTGGCGATCGCCTTCTTGATGTCGGTGTGGAGCAGTAACGCGATCATCGGGAGCTTGCGCGATGTCAATAAGAGCGAGATAAACCTGCTCTTGCAGAAAAATGGTATTGAGACCGGTCTCGCTGAGTCGGGTGAGGCATCGGCCGAAGCCCAAGCCCGCATGTTGGAGGAGGCATCAAAACAGACTTGGCTGATCAGCCTTTCGCTCTTGGTCTGTGTTGTGGGCATCGCCAACGCCATGCTGATGTCGGTGACCGAGCGCTTCCGCGAGATTGGCACGATGAAGTGCTTGGGGGCTTTGGACTCCTTTATCGTCAAGCTCTTCCTGCTCGAATCGACCTTCCAGGGTTTTGCGGGAACCACGGCGGGGATCATAATTGGTTTTACGCTGACCTTTTTGTTGGGGTTGTTGGACTATGGCGGTTATGTCTTGGACTACTTTCCGCTGAGCAAGATTGCTGAGTCGGCCGGTTACGCCTTGGTCGTGGGTACGTCGCTCTCGCTGATCGGCGCTATGTTGCCGGCCTACCGCGCTGCCAAGATGGAGCCGGTCGAGGCCATGCGCTCCGATACTTGATTCCCTAATAGGAGACACACAAATGACCGAAACGGCCGAAGGCGCGGCCACTGCCGCCCCAAAAGAGGAAAAGCGCACCGTCGTGCGGACTCAGCAGGTCAAGAAGGTCTACAAGATGGGCGAGATAGAGGTGCATGCGCTGCGCGGGGTGGATATGGAGATCTACACCGGTGAGTATCTGTCGATCATGGGGCCTTCGGGTTCGGGCAAGAGCACCTTCTTCAATATGGTGGGGGGACTGGACAAACCTTCAGAAGGTAAGGTCTATATCGACGAAGTCGATGTGGCTCAGCTCGATGCCTACGAACTCGCTTGGCTGCGTTGCCGCAAGATCGGTTATATCTTCCAGTCCTTCAATCTGATCCCGGTGATGACCGCGCTCGAAAACGTCACCTTGCCGATGGTTTTCGCGGGTCTAACCAGCGACGAGGCTCGCGACAAGGGTATGGAGCTCTTGGGCAAGGTCGGGCTAGGAGAACGCCATTCGCACAAGCCTAATGAGCTTTCCGGCGGCCAGCAGCAGCGCGTGGCCGTCGCCCGCGCTTTGGCGAATGACCCGGCGGTGGTCTTGGCCGACGAACCGACGGCCAACCTCGATTTGGCTACGGGTACCGAGATCATCGAGTTGTTGCGCGACATGAACCGCGACTCGGGGGTGACGATCATCTCGGCAACGCACGACCACAAGATGCTCAGCGTCTCGGATCGGGTGGTGTGGATCAAGGACGGTCAGGTTGAACGCGTCGCTAACCGCGAGGACCTAGATATCGAAGTGACCCACGTCGAAGGCGAGTAGTGCTGCCCGAATACCCGGCGGCCTTTTGGGTTTGCGCGGTGGCGGCGGTGTTATTGATCGGGGTGGCTAAGGCCGGTTTCGGCGGCGGTATTGGCATCTTGGCTACGCCGCTGATGGCGTTGACGGTTTCGGTGGCGGATGCGGTGGCGTTGTTGTTGCCGTTATTGATTGCCTGCGATGTCTTTGCGGTCAGGCATTACCGGGAGACTTTCGACAAAATAAGCGTGGTAAGGCTTCTGCCCGGTTCGGTGTTAGGGATCGGCGTGGGATCCTTTTTTTTCGGTTATTTCAGCGACCACGAGCGCGTGCTCGAAGTGGGTTTAGGCGGCTTAGCGCTGCTCTTTATTTGCTTCCAATTCGGCCGAACTATAATTCTCGGGGCGCTACAAAAGCGCAGGCCGAGTTCGTTGGAAGGCGCGCTGATGGGGGCGGCGGCCGGTTTCACCTCGACGATCGCGCACGCCGGCGCGCCACCGGTAGTTGTTTATCTTTTGCCGCAACAGTTCCCGCGCCATATCTTTGTCGGCACCACGGTTATCTTTTTCGCCTCCCTCAACATACTCAAGCTGCCGCCCTATTGGGGGCTCGGGCTCTTCAACTCCGACATTCTCATGACGACGCTGCTGTTGTCGCCATTGGCCTATGTGGGTGTAAAGCTGGGTGTTTATTTAAACGAGCGCTTTAGCGACGTGTGGTTTAACCGGGTGATCTACGGAATGTTATTCATAACGGCGGTGCAGTTGATCTTGGGCGGCAATTTATTGCAGATGGCGTTGGCGGGTTAGTTGTGAAAGACGGGTGGTGTATAGAGTGTGTGACGCGGCGGTATCGGTGCCGACTTGACAATGGCCGAGGGCACTTATACTTTTAGCGCTGCAACCTAATAGACATGTAGAAGACTTATGAATAATTTTAACGACAACCGTCGATGGTGGCGCTCTTGGTATCCCTCGAGCAAGGGAGTAGGTGCGTCCAACCGCTAGACTGCGATAAACTGAGATTTTTAAAACGCGGACGCCCTGTGGTGTCCGCGTTTTTTTTATGGAGAACAGATCATGAGCACCCATATTGACAACTACCGCACGGCCGGCGGCGTCGAGATCGTGCGCGAGACCGAGGGGTTGTCCCTGCAGCAGCCGCTTGCTGCGCTGCTCGAAAAGCTGAATACACATCGAGGTGCCGTCTTTTCCAGTGGCTACGAATATCCTGGCCGCTACAGCCGTTGGGATATCGGCTTCGTCGACCCGCCCTTGGAACTGGTGGCAAGGCAGAGAGAGTTTGTTTTCCGGGCGCTCAACGCGCGCGGTGAGGTGCTGTTGGAGATTCTCCGCCGGGGGTTGCAAGGCCACCGGCATCTGATTGAACTGGAGTTGGCCGGTGGT
>DQLG01000377.1 GCA_015660315.1 Candidatus Latescibacterota bacterium | reverse complement strand
TTGAGTGATCGTCTTAAAGTTAGTTCCCTTGGGGAAATACTGTCGTAATAGCCCGTTGGTGTTTTCATTGGCCCCGCGCTCCCAGGCACAATATGGGTGGGCAAAATAGACCTTGGCCAGTAGAGCTTTGGCGACTCTTTTATGTTGGGCAAATTCGTTTCCATTGTCCATGGTCAGCGTATGGACCTGACCTTTGATCTCACTCAACGCCCTTATGATTACATCGGCGACGTGATCGGCCTGCTTGGAGAGGACGGGCTCCATGCGGGTGAAGCGAGTTTTTCGGTCCACCAGAGTCAGCAGGCCCCCACCACCGTGACGGCCCATCATCAGATCGACTTCCCAATCACCGATTCGAGTTTTTTCATTGACGATAGCGGGGCGGCCGTCAATGGAAACCCGGTGGGGAATCGAGCCTTTATACGCCGCTTTGGACGAAACCCGCTTCGGTTGTTGGTGTTGGCGCAAGTGAGTATGAAGTCGACCTCCGCGGTCTCGATCCATATAGATATGCTGGTAGATTCGTTCATGTGATATAGAGAACGGTTCGTTTTGCTCGAGCCAGCCGGCAATCTGCTCAGGGCTCCACTCGTGACGCAGTTTGCCTTCGACCAGACGGCGACAGCGTCCAGTCCATTTGAGTGGACGACTACGGTCTGCTCGCCGTTTTTGGCTACGTTGATGAGCGGCTTGAGGATAATGTCCGTTGGGGCTTTGATTTCGTTTTAACTCGCGTGAAATCGTCGTGCGATGCACACCGACAATCCGAGCAATCTGCGTGGGACCCTGGCCAACTTTGTGTAACGCGGATATTTCGTACCTTTGAGGCTGGGTCAACTGAGTATATTCCTTTATAAGCTCCTCTTCGTGGGGCGGGTGAATTGACAAAGGAAATATACCGGTTGGCCTTTGTTTTTTCACCCACCGCAAAAGGTGCACTTAGAAGTTGAATCCACAACCCTCCGCTCGTTTAAAAAAAGGAGCCCCATGAAATTCGACAATAAAGAAGATATCCTGCAATTGACCGCCCATTGGCAAGGCGACCGCTTCGAAAATGGTCGACCCCGAGTCGGCGACGACATTCTCAAACGCATGCAGTACGTGGCGCTGGAAGAAGCCTGGGGTGTACTGTGGGGCAATGGTTACAAACACCAGTTCCAGGACGAGTGGAAAGTTGTGCCCGAGGGCAAGACCCTGGTCGGCCGCGCCGTCACCGGCGTGATGGTTCCCCAGCGGCCGGATCTGCACGATACCCTGCTCGAATACGGCCAAAAAGAAGAGGGCCGCGCCGGTTTTTTCAATTCCTGGGTGATCGAGACCCTGACATCAGGCGACGTGATGGTCATCGACATGTTCGACAAGATCTTCCAGGGCACCTACGTCGGCGGCAACCTCGCCAACACCATCGCTGCGCGCGGCGGCACCGGCCAGGTCCTGTGGTGCGGTATCCGCGACGTGCAGCAGGTCGCCGACATCGACGACCTCGTGACGTTTTACCGCGGCAATGACCCGACCGGGATCGGCGAGGTAACGCTGACCGGGATCAATGTGCCCTGCCGTATCGGCAAGGCCATCTGCATGCCCGGCGACGTGGTATTGGGCACCGTCGCCGGTATCATTTTCATCCCGCCGCATTTAGCCGAAGAGTGCTGCATCCGTGCCGAACGCACACAGTTGCGCGAGACTTTTCAGTTCCAGCGTATCCACGAGGGAGTCTACAACTCGCATCAGATGGACAGCAAGTGGAGTACGGAAATCGAAGAGGACTACCGCGAGTGGCGCAAAACCAATACGCCCGAGCAATTCCAACACCTCGAATTCGAAGAGGATCAGAAATCGGCCGACGACCAGGAGACCTCCGACGAGGCGGGCACCGTGTTATAAATTATCGTGCGGACTTGCGAAAAAAAGACTGTGCACATTTAGGCTGAGCCGATGATAGCGCAGTGGCTGAACTTCAGCGAGAAAATTAAAGGAGTTCTGATGACCATCGCCCTACGGGCCAATAATTCGCCTAGCGATCTCGAACAGCATCTGGCACAGATAGACGAACACGGCATCACCGTCGTCGCCGAGGTGCTGAGCCCGGCCGAACTCCGCACGCTGCCGGCACTGATCGATCGAGTCTGCGCCATCCGCGAGTTGCACCCGCTACAAGAAGACGCTAAGGTGCAGAATTTTAATATGTGCAGCAATCTGGTAAACCACGACCCCTTCTTCGAGCAGCTCTGCCTGCGCCCCGCGGTCTATTCGATTATGCAGCAATTGCTCGGCGCCAACACCGTGCTCTCGACTATCGCTGCGCTGGAACCCCGCTTGGGGGCCACCGGTGAAAACGGCGGCCAGGTGCAGGCGATGCACAGGGACGGCCTGGGCGGCGGCGTGGAAGTGGAAGGCCTACAGGGCTGCCAGTCGCTGTGGCTCATCGACGCGATGGACCAGCAAAATGGTGCGACTCGCTTCGGCATCGGCACACACAAGCTCACTCCTCCGGCCGATCTCGATACAGAAGATTGGGTCAGAACCGAAGGTCGGCTGCTGCAGATGAGCCTGCCCGCCGGCTGCGTGATCATCTACGACGCACGCATCCTGCACGCGATGTCGAACAATTATTCCGGACGCCGCCGCAGAGCTTTGGCCTGCTTTTATACCAAGACCGGATTGCCGCGCATGTGCGACCAGCGATTCTACCTATCCCCTGAAGTCCAACAGCGGGTGTCCCCGCAAACGCGTGTATTGCTGGGGCTGGACTCACCCGAACCGCTTTCGGCCGGCGGCAAATTTTACGCCGACGGCGATCTGCCAAAAGCCCCGATTGTGGGCAGACAGATCTAAACTATGGACAAGCTTATTCAGGCAAACCGGTCCCAATTCGCGCGCGACGGCTTTGCCTTCGTGCGCGATGTATTATCCGCCGCCGAAATAGAAATTTTCGCGCCCATTTTCTCCGAGCGGTTGCCGGCGGACAAACTACCGCCGG
>DQLG01000085.1 GCA_015660315.1 Candidatus Latescibacterota bacterium | reverse complement strand
GGTCGCGACCACTTCCCCGGCGATGCCCGACCAGGCCCTTTTCCCACCATCCCACTCCAAAAAATACTCTGCGTCGCACCCGGCGAACAGACCTCGGAGACTTGGGGTGGCTGCTGCCAGGTCGTTTGTCTTACCCTGAAAAACATCTTATGTCGTACTCCGAGATCGTACTTCGGATCTTTTCAGTGCTTCTCGTTGGGCTTGTAAAAATATAAGATAGCCATTGGCGGCTAAGAAAATGTGAATTTTTTCCCTGTGTGCGGGTGAATCTCTTGTATATTTAGGGGAATATAAATAGGTAACTAAGTGAAAGTAAGATTTATGATACGGATTATTGCGTTTACCGTTTCTTTGTTTTTTTGTGGTCTTGCCGTTGCGGAAAAAGCGCCGCAACTAGTATTGGAAAATATCGACGGGACGACTTTCTCGTTGGACGAGGCGCGGAAGAAGGGGCCGGTGGTTTTTGACTTCTGGGCGACTTGGTGTAAACCTTGTATCAAGGGGTTGCCCAAAATACAGGCGTTGTCAAAGAAATACGCAGAACATGGAGTACAGGTGTTGACGATCAATATAGACGGCCCGCGCAACTTGCCGAAGGTCCGGCCCTTTATGCAGCGGCACAGGTTGGAGTTGCCGGTGCTGTTGGACAATACCAACGAGGTCCTCAAGCAGTTTCACCTGGCGGGCGTGCCGGCGACGCTGATCATCACGAGCGATGGGGAAGTATTTTACAAACACACAGGCTATCGGCCCGGCGATGAAAAAAAACTGCAGGCCAAATTGGATGAGTTGCTCGCCATAGAGAAGGCCAAGTTGGGCGAAATAGAAAATGCAGAAAAAGAAAGGTAGACAAATGCGAATGATGGCTGCACTTATCGCGGCGGCGCTATTGACGACTACGGCGGCGGCGCAGACGACTATTGGCGAAGAAGCGATCGACTTTACCCTTGAATCGCTAGATGGCGGTATGGTCTCGCTCGGCGATTTACGCGGGCAGGTCGTGCTGCTAAATTTCTTTGGTTATAGCTGACCCGACTGTATCGCGGAGGCCGCGAATGTCGAACGCATCTGGCAGGAATTTTCCGAAGACCCGTTTATCGTTTTGGGCATAGAAGTTTGGGACGCTCGGGCGGATCAGGTCGATGCCCGCTTCAGGCAAAATACGGGCACGACTTATCCCCTGCTTTTGCAGGGTAGCTCGACTGCAAGTCAATACATTATGGGGCGGGATCGCTATATCGTGATTGACCACCGCGGAATCGTCCGTTATCGCACGCCGGCGACCGGTCGTTTGGGGGCTTCATTCGACGATATGGCCATTCGCCTGGCGATAACAACCTCGCTGGACGAATTGAAGATGGCGCTACAAGCTGATGCTGATGCGCAGGCGGCGGCTGATGCGCAAGCGGCGGCTGATGCGCAAGCGGCGGCTGATGCGCAAGCGGCGGCTGATGCACAGGCGGCGGCTGATATGGAATCTGACGGGGACATGACGGCGGTGCTTACAGAGACGGCCGTGCCTGGGTCTTTTGCGTTGATCGGCAATTACCCTAATCCATTTAACGCCAATACGGAAATTCGTTTGCAACTCGCTGAGGCTGGGCCGGTGGCCTTAGATATTTACGACGTGCAGGGGCGTCTGGTGCGCAGTTTGTGGAGTGGGCTGTTGGCGGCAGGGGCGCACCAGTTGAGCTGGGACGGCCGGGATCAGGCTGGACGCGCTGCAGCAACGGGCATTTTTCTCTATCGGCTGCAGTCGGCGGGGCAGGCCGAAACGCGCAAAATGTTGCTGTTGCGATGAATGTGTGCATTCAACGTTTTGTGGCCGCGATTGCGATCGGCCTAATCGTATGTTCTACCGCGATAGCTCAGTTGGTAGAAGTCGGAGATTCGGCGCCCGAGTTTGAGTTGCAGGCCTTGGGCGGCGGGTCGCTCGAGTTAGACGACTTGCGTGGGCAGATTGTCGTAATCGTCTTTCTCGGTTATAACTGACCGCTTTGCATCGCGGGGGCTGCGGTTGTCGAAAGGATCAGGCAGCAATATAAAGACGACGGCGTCCAGGTTGTTGGCATTGACGTGTGGAATGGCACCCCCGAGCAAGTGGAGGCAATTTTTCGTTTGCGCACTGGTGCGAGTTTTCCGCTGCTATTGCAAGGTAGTAGGGTGGGCCGCGCCTACGGGCTAGTCAACGAGCAATACGCGATAATCGACCACCGGGGCGTATTGCGCTTTGTTTCCCGCCGTAGGGTTATCGGCTTTCTCGACGCCGGACCCATTCGCCGTATCGTGCCGCAATTGCTCGCGGAACGGGCGGCCGAGGTCACGGAGGGACTGGGCATAGAGCAGGCTCCTGGTCTTTTCTCGCTGAGTGGCAATAGCCCTAATCCCTTCAATGTCGCGACGGCGATTCATCTGCAAATAAGCTCGGCCGGACTGGCAGTACTGCCAGTTTACGATGCGCAAGGGCAGATAGCGTCTGTGCGGATAGACCACCTTCTCCGGTCTACTATATTCCCAGCATGATACGAGGTGTTGATCCGAGCGGCCAAGCGCAATACTGGGCCACCGCTACAGGATGGAGCCCCCAAATTAGACGATTGGCGGGTGCATCCCTTAGTGCGATTGCGCGGCGGCTATACCTATCTGAAGATCGACGTGGATGTCGCAGCAGGCGATTCGCTGGGGGAGAAGGAGGTGGGTAAGAGTCCGGTGCACGAAGCCGCGCTTTCCGCGGCGTATATCTATCTTTAAACTGGAGTCCTAATGAGCGTTGAAGAAATGGCCGCGCTGTCGTTCGATAATCGTTTTACGCGCGAGTTGCCCGCCGACCCGGAGACCGCGAATTTCTGTCGCCAGGTGCAAGAAGCCTGTTATTCCCGCGTGCGTCCCGCGAGCGTGGCCAAGCCGGAATTGGTGGCCTATGCTCACGAGGTCGCGCAAATCCTCGACCTGACGCCGACAGCCTGCGAGACGACGGAGTTTGCTGAGGTCTTCGCAGGCAATCGCCAGTTACAAGGTATGGACCCTTACGCGACCTGTTATGGCGGGCACCAGTTCGGCAATTGGGCCGGGCAGTTGGGC
>DQLG01000465.1 GCA_015660315.1 Candidatus Latescibacterota bacterium | reverse complement strand
TGAACCAATGGCAGATGCTGGCCGATTTTGCTCGCGCCGGAAACTTCGACGCCTTTTTGCTCGCGGGACGCTATACGCTTTTAGAGCAGGAGTCTTTGCGCGAATTATTGCCGCTGTGCGCAGAGAGAGATGTGCGCATTATTATCGGCGGGCCTTATAACTCGGGCATTCTGGCGACGGGGGCGATTGAGGGAGCGACCTACAATTACGCCGCGGCACCGGAACCTCTACTCGAAAGGGTACGCAGCATCGAGGTGGTTTGCGCTCGACACGATGTACCGCTACAGGCGGCGGCGCTACAGTTTCCCTTCGGACACAGCGCGGTGGCGACAGTGATTCCCGGGGCGCGGACGGTGGCCGAGGTCGAGGGCAATGTCGGTTTTTTGCAGCATGCGATTTCCGCCGATTTCTGGGCCGAGCTGAAACAGCAAGGATTGATCGATGCGGCCTCGCCGACGCCTTAGTCTTTTGATGCGCCGGAAGAGCGCGACTCGGCGGTGGTTAATAATAATAAAACGCATAGACCAATGAAGCGCTGCCGACGCCGACACAGGTTCCTAGGATCAGGCCGATAAAGAAGGGCAGCAGCAGGCGGTAGAGGTGGATGCCGCCGTAGCGCAGTGCGACGAGTTTTACCAGCCAGGCCAAAAAGATTCCGAACCAGTCGATTGCGACGGTATTGGTCAGCGCGATGGCGAGGCCGACAGGGTGCAGGGGCCAGCCGGCAAAGCGGTACTGGGCCAAAGAAAGCAGGCCGGTCAGGGCAGCTCCAATTGCGAGGAAGAACGCCGCCATCGGCTCGGCAGGGTTGGGGTTGTTGATCGAGTTGGCGACCCAGGACCAATGGTATTGCGGTGCCATAACAAAATACCAGACATAGCCGTGGATCAGCCCGTGGCGGTATCCCAACCAGATATAACACACGATAGTGGTGATGAGGCCGACGAGCATCGCGCCGGTAAGGAAGAACACGAGCTTGCGTCCACTGATATTGAGCCTGGCCGGTTCGCAGACCTTGAAGGCGTGCGCGAGTGTGCCCATCAGGAAGAGTTGCAAGTCGGCGGTCCAGACCATGCTCAAGCCCATGGCGCTTAAGCCCTGTGCTCCGAAGGGCGCGGTGCCGAAGATATTTGTCAGGATCGGCGGTACGGAGACGGGTGCGCGCAGACGGCCGATCCCGGTCTGGGCGAGCAGGCGGGCGATGCCGAAGAAAATTAGCAGGGCGAGCAACAGGAAGACGATACTCCAGATCAGGCCGAGGCCGCTCATATAGAGGAAGCCGCTCATATAGAGGAAGCCGGCCAAGCCGAGCGACGCGGCAAAACGCGGCGAGATTGGGCTGTTGTGCTTTGCGCTTCCCTCTATGATATGTCGCCATTGGCCGCGTAGAAAATCGCGCGACATCCACAACGATATACCGACGATGCACAAGAGCGAGCCGATCTGCTGGTGGGCCAGCAGCACATTGGCCGGGGCGTGGGGTTGGGCAGGCAGAGCGACGGTGATACCCAGCCAATTGAGTAGGGCGCCCTCGGCGGCGATAATAAGATGGAAAAACCAGACGCTGAAGAGCACATTGAGATTGACCAGGTAGCTCAAGCCGACGACTAACAGATCGGTATTGGTCGCATAACTGAGGCCGAATTGCCGAATTTCGATACGGCCGCCGGGAATACCGAAATTGTGGATGATCTCGATATCGAAAATCTGGTCGAGCATATTAGCAGTGGGAAAGATCCAGGCAATAAAAAAACCGCACCACAGTAATTTACTCTTGAGAATGGAGTTTGCCGGATTTTCAAGGCTTTGCAAAAGCATATTGGGCACGACGGCCAGCGGATAGACCAGGCGCTCTTGGCGTGACCACTGGTGGTGCACCAGGCTGATCAGCGCGACGCTGACGAAGAAGAAGGCCAGCATAAACAGACCCCACCATAAAAGTGGACCGGCCCACAAGCCCCATGGTATGGGGCTTGTGGCGTCGGTGCCTTCGAAGAGTTGGCGGATGGCTTCGAGATCGCGCGGCGCGGCCCAGCTCGGGATATGCGGCCAGAGCAGGTCCGACCAGTTATTCTCGGGGGTCGCGTAGTAGAATACGCCGGCGATAAAGGGGATAAAGTAGCCGCCGAAACCCATTGAAGGTAGTACGACTGCGACCATTAGCGCCGCGTAGACCAGGGCAAAATTGGTGGGTGAGAGGCGTAAGAGCGAATGCAACTGGCGCAACAACAGGGTGGCGACGGCGAGCCAAAAGATGAAGAAGATGACGCCGATGGTGTTAAAGTGATCGGTTAGACCGGTATAGTTGCCGTAGAGAACATAGGTCCGAACGCTAGTAAAAGTCATAAAGACCGTAAAGACCATGACCAGACCGAAGGAGAATACAGTGCTGATTAAGGACGGGGTTTCGCGATGGGACATAGTGTGTTGTTTCTCTTGGGCGCGAAAACGAGTAATTTAGGGAATATGACCACTGAAAGTTATGGCTTATGGCCTCATTAGCAAGCATCTATAACAAAGGGTGCCGACCGCTGTGGATCGTGTTGGTTTTGGCCTTGCTCTTGCGGGTCGCCTATGTACTCGAGATTGATCAGAGCCCGCTCTTCGTGTATCCCGCCGTCGATTCTGAGACCTATACCCGCCAGGCCGAGGGCTTGGCCGCCGGTAATTGGTTGGGCATGGGGCAGGGGCCGTTCTGGCAACCGCCGCTCTATCCTTATTTCCTAGGCGCCGTCAAAGCCGCTTTTCCGCAGGCATTCTTCCATGTCGCGCGGCTGTTGCAGGCGCTATTGGGGGCGCTGGTCTGCGCGATGGTCTGGTGGGTAGGGCGCTATATGTTCAGCCCCGCGGTGGGATTTCTGGCCGGTATTTTCGCAGCGGCGTGCGGTCCGCTGATCTTTTTCGACGGCGAGCTTTTGCCGGCTTCACTGGCGGCTTTCCTCAATATGCTGGCCTTAGTGGTTTTATTGCGTGTCTGGCGCAGGCCGACGGGGTGGGGCTTTCTCGTTGCGGGTCTGGCCTTCGGCATAGGTGCTTTGGCGGTGCCCACGGTGGTGATGTTCGCGGTGATGGTGCCTATCGACCTAGTGCGCCGTTTTCCGCATCGTCAGGGCTTGCTCTTTAGCGTGATATTCCTGTTGGGGCTGGCCATACCGATCGCGCCGGTCGCAGTCCGCAATCATATCGTCGGCGGCGACCAGGTGGTGATTTCCTACAACATGGGGATCAATTTCTATATCGGAAACAATTCCGATTACGAGCGGACGGTCGCCATACGCCCAGGTTGGGAATGGGATGAGTTGGTGACGCAGCCAGCTCGTGCGGGCATCCGTCGCCCGTCGGCCAAGTCAGCGTATTTCATAGACAAGGCCTGGGGCTATATAAGCGCCGAGCCGGCCGAATGGATGGGGTTAATGATGCGCAAGATGGGCTCGTTCTGGCACGGGGATGAGGTCGGGCGCAATCAACCGATTTATTATTGGCGCAATTATTCGTCTATTTTGTCGGCGACCCTGTGGAAGGCGGGTATTGCTTTTCCCTTTGGCCTGGCGGCGCCTTTGGCGTTGTGGGGGTTGCTCTTAAGTCTCAGACGTATCGGGCCAACCCTGCCGATGATGTATGTGGTAAGTTATTGCATGGGGGTCGCGATGTTTTTTGTCTCGGCGCGTTATCGCGTGCCGGTGTTACCGGTAGTACTGGTTTTTGCGGCCTATGGCGCTTGCGGGCTATATGCCTGGGCGGCGGCCGGGCGCTGGCGTTCGGTGGGATTGGGCTTTGCGGTTTGTGTGCTTTTCGCGCTACCGATCAATCGCGATATAGGTTCGATGGATATGGACGGGGACGCGGCAATTCACTATAACTTGGGCAACGCCTATGCCAAGCGCGGTGAACGGCAGCAGGCGTTGGCGGAGTTCGCCGCGTCGGTGGAAAAAGATCCACAATATTGGCAGGCGTGGTTGAATCTGGGCAGCGTTAAGGGGACGTTGGGCGATGTGAAGGGGGCTGGAGAGATTTTCTCGCGGCTCTCACGTGAGGCGCCCGATCAGGTCGAACCCTGGCTCAACCTCGCGCATGTGCGCATTATGCAGCGCGATCCGCGCGGGGCCTTTGCCGCATATGAGGCGGTGCTGGCAATAAACCCGAAATTGCTCCCGGCCTATGTCGAAATGATTACGCTCTATGGGCGGATGGAAGATCTGGCGCAGGCGGCACAGGTACTCAAACGCGCGGTGGATAATGTGCCTGAAGAGCGTGTGCGATTGCGGCAATTATACGACAAGATACAGATGCAGGTATTGTCGAAAAAATAATCGCGACTTAGAGCAGTTGGGCCAACGCGACTGCGATCAGCAACTCCAACGAGATCTAAGCGAAGAGTGTCTCGACACTGGTCAGTAGTTTGAGGTGGCTGGTCGCGTGCCAGGCGCGGTCGCCGGCGTGGGTAAAGGTGTAGATACTGAAACCGATGCTATCGGCTAAGGTCGGTTCGCTCTCGTCATCGTAGGCGGGTTTCAGCGAGTCTGGCTGACCTCGATAGCTGGGGCCGAAAAGTAGGATGATCCGTTAGATCACGAGTAATAGCGCGAGCTTATGTGCCACAATCCGAGCGCCCAGTGTTTGGGTGGCCCCAACTGAGGGCAGTGCGCTGGCATTCGAGGCGTTCGAGGCTGCCCTTAGATCGAGAGCTGCCGCGCGATGGGTTGTGCATTGAATGCGGTCCCGAGTAGGAGCAGTAAGATCAGCGCGTATCGCATCTAAATAATCGTGGACATAGCCGACTAATCATAGACAAAATGGCGATGGATATCTGTGTGTGAAGTTGTAAGGCGGTAGTCAACGGTTTCAGTGCTGAAGTAAACTTTTGTTTTATTAAGCGGTCTTGGTGTGTGGTAATAAGTACTAGCGAGGATGCGATCGGATGAAAGAGGGGCAAGTGATAAAAGAAATCGAAAGTGACGGGGTGGTATTTCGTTTTCGCTATTCGCGTTGGTCCGATGCGCCCGCCTATGTCGATATGTGCAATGTTTTGCATCGCGAGCAAGTTATGGCCTATCATGCGGCGACGGATTTCTCACTGGGCATTGAGCGTTTGAGCCGATTTATGCTCGGACTCGAAACCGGTAAGTTGGCCCATGTGGTGATTGAGACCGAAGGGCGTATTGTCGGTGAGGGCGCGATACAGACGGGCACCGCGCCGATGACCGGCACACTCGGCATCAAGATCATCGGCGCGTGCCGCCGCCGGGGGTTGGGTGAGCAGATGATGTCGATCCTTGAGGAAGAGGCGCACAAATTAGGTTTACAGCGGATTTTCTTGGTCGTATGGGGGTTGAACGAAGCTGCTTATCGAATGTATTTAAAGGTGGGTTATCGCGAAGTCGGCCGCATAACAAAATGGTTTGAGAAAGAGGATGAAGCGGGCAATGTCGTATTGTCGGATCGCGTCGATATGATCAAAGAGATTGCCGGGGCTTAGGGGGTTGTGCAAATGTTTAACCTGTGAAACCCCGTGCGGATTGCGATTTTTGGCCCATGTCTTTAAGGGGTGCAGAACCAAAATGAAAAGTGAACAGAAGATATGACCGAAGAAGAGTTTACACGCCATGTAGAGTGTATGCGACAGGACGGTTTTGCAATACTGCCGAATATCCTGACGGAGGGGGAGTGCGATGCGGCGCGCGATGCGTTGGATCGCCTGGAGCCCAATCGCGCCCAGGGTAGTTTCGAATGCCTGTTCAACAAAGACCGTGCCTTCGAGCGAATATATCAGGTACCCGATCTGCTAAAGTTTATCCGTTATTTCCTCGGCGCCGATGCCCTGTTGAGCTCGATGCACGGCTCTATCCTCGCGCCTGGAGCTGGCGGGGGGGCGTTGCATGCCGACGGGGCGATCACTGGGCACAATCGCGACACTTCCCTAGCGCCGGCCGATGCCGGCCTGCGCATCACGAGCCATGTGGTCGCGCTCAATTGCATCGTGTGCATCAGCGAGTTTACGGATCAAAACGGGGCGACGGAACTCGTGCCGGGCAGCCATTTGCACCCGACCTTGGACCGTCCGGCCGATGCTGAAGTCCGCGCGAAGCCCGCGTTCGCGGGGCGAGGCTCAGTGGTTGTCTTTAACGCCAATACTTGGCACGGCCCGTCTAAAAACCGCAGTGACTTGCCGCGCTATGCGGTGCTCAATCCCTGGCGTCGATATTGGACCCGTTGCGAATATGAACTCGCGCGGGTAGTTGCCCCGGAGGTCTTGGCGCGGGCCGGGGAAGAGGGGCAGGTCATTTTCGGTATGGGCGCCTTGCCGCCCTATCTGGAAATCTGGCAGTGGGATCGAAACTCCGGGCGGCCAAAGGAAGAAGCGACACATTTGCAACGAGATTGAAGCGGTTCGTGCGATATCCGTGCACTGCATCTTGTTGTGGGGGATAGGTTGAGGTGTTGACCGGTAAAATCTGTGGAACAGGGAAAGATTTAAGGAGTGGTATCTTGGACGGAAAGAGTCGAGTTAATATAAAGATCGGGATAAGCGTGAATATCGTGCAGAAGCAGGACCAGCGTACGGGGCAGTTGACCGAAGGAGTAGTCAGTGCAATTCTCACCAAATCACCGAATCATCCGCACGGGATCAAAGTGCGTTTGGAAACGGGTGAAGTAGGGCGAGTGCAGCAGATTGTAGAAAACTAAACCGGAGGATGCGAAGTGCCTTTTATTAATGTAAAAATGCTTTCGGGTCGCTCGACCGAGCAAAAGCGCGCGCTTGTCGAGGCGTTGACGGCTGCGATGGTCGATACTTGCGGGGCCGATCAGGACGGGACGACGGTGGTTATCGAAGAATACGAGCGCGAGCACTGGGCTAAGGGCGGCGTGCTGATTTCTGACCGGTGATCGCGGACAGGTGCGCCTTACTCGCCACTGGTCAGCGGGGTTATTCGGCGGTATATTGCCGCCGGTGCTCGAGTTTGAACCAGAGCAAGGTTCGGCCTTTACCCGCGATTAACAAAGGCCGTCGGTCTGTTTAGGCGATGGCTCCTGATTGCGAACCGGGGCCAACTAGACTGGTGAGAATGGCTTCGTCACCGCCGGTGCGGAGCCAATGGCGCACATTGCGGGCGTTTTCTCCCGTTAGTGAAGCGAGTAAATCGATTAAGTGCTGGTCGTCTTGGCCGAGCAGCGTCATAATATCCCTAATTTCCCGCACCGTCAGAACGCGCATATCGTGCATAGGATTCCCCTTTAGACTCATAGTTCCGCAAATATGGAACGGATGTTGTACTACAAGGGGAGTCTGTGGTGGGGTTTCCTAATATAGGATTTATCGCAAATTAAAGCTTGTGCTGGTTTAGGCTAAGAAGGTAATCGCGCCGGAGTCTTCACGTCCCTGCCAGACGGCGCCGGAGGGATAGGTGTGGCCTGCGACGAAATCGGGGTGCATCTCCAGGTTCCAGCCGGGTTGCGTCGGTGTTATATAACAACCGTCGGCGACCCTTATCGGGTCGTTGAACACGCCGTCCTGAAGAAAGTTCAAATATTCGACGACCTGGCCGTCGGAATGCGCGGCAATGGCGATCTGGTCCCATAGCGCATAGTGGCAGATCATATTGCACAGACCAATGCCGCCGCCGTGCGGGCAGACCAAGGTCTGGTGTTTGGCGGCCATCAGGATCACCGCGAGCACATCGTTGACACCGCCTAGGCGGGTGGCGTCGATTTGGCAAAATTTAATGGCTTGGCTCTGCAACAGTTGCTTGAAGATCACCGGCGAGGGCACCTGCTCGCCGCAGGCGACACCGATGCCGTGCGGTGCGAGGGCTTCGGCAATTTTCCGATAGCCGAAGACATCGTCGCGGGCGGTCGGCTCTTCGATCCAGTGCGGTCTGAATTCGGCGAGTTGTTCCATATAAGCAATGGCTTCGTCGACACCCCAGATCTGATTGGCATCAAGCATCATTAGCGCGTCATCACCGATGGTTTTTCGGATAAAGCGCAGGCGTTCTCGGTCGTGTTGCAGATCCTGGCCGACTTTCATCTTAAAACAGTCGAAGCCGAAGGTTTTCATTTCGTTGATGGTATCGGCGATCTGTTGATCAGTTAACCCCAACCAACCGGCGGTGGAGTAGGCTTTGGGGCCGCGCTTGCTAAAATGAGCTTGGCGGTCGGCGCGCCCGTCCTGACCCTTTTGCAGGATCTCTAGTGCCTCTTCCGGTGTGAGCACGTCGCGCAAGTAGCGCCAATCGATGCTCTGCACGATTTTTTCTGGTGCGAGGTCGACTAATAGCTGCCATAGCGGCTTGCCCTCTTTTTTTGCCCACAGATCCCACATCGCGTTGATAATCGAGCCGATTGCCATGCGCGCGACCCCGTCGGCGAGCCAGCGCAATTGGTGGTGGTCTATAAGCAGTTTGTAAAAGGCCCCGGGATCGGCGGCAAAATCCTCGAGGTCTTGGCCCATGGTCAACTGCGCCAGGTCCCTGACCCCGTAGGCGATCCAATCGTTGCCGGCGCCGGCGGTAAAGTTTACCGAGGTGCCGACGAGGCCATCGTCGGTGGTCAGCGTGGTCAAAATGCTCGAATAATTGGGTTTTTTGTGGAAGGGGTCCGACCCCAGCAAGGTGTCGGAGGTGGGGACCCGGAGGTCGACGACGTCAATATTTACAATGCGGCTCATGTGTGGGTTTCCTTTGTCGTTACATTTGTATGCCGCCGGCGACTAGTAGGGCGACGCCGGTGGTATAATCGGATTCGGCCGAGGCCAAAAAGGCCACGGTGCGGGCAACGTCCTCGGGCTCGGCGATGCGGCCGAGGGGGGTCTGCTCCGCGAGGGAGCCGACCATGGTCTGTGTGGCATCGTGTGTCGGAGCGTCCTGTTCGTTGAGCGCGGCAGCGATATAACCGGTGCGCTCGGTGAGCGTGGTGCCCGGACAGACGGCGTTGACATTGATCTTGTGTTCGGCAAGCTCGTGCGCGAGCGATTGCGTAAAACCGATGACCGCGAATTTCGAGGCGCAATAGGCAGCGAAACGCGGCATGCCTAGACGGCCGGCGGTGGAGG
>DQLG01000792.1 GCA_015660315.1 Candidatus Latescibacterota bacterium | reverse complement strand
CTGCACTTCAGCACCGTCGAGCCCGGTGGTGGCGCGCTGATGATCTATCCGGGCAGCCATCGCCTGGTCGCTGCAGCCGAAGCGCTGGCTGAAGCGCGCTAAGCGTTCTTTGCCGCGGTTGGCGATGGCGATGACTTCAGTTTCGGGGATGGACTGGTAGGCGGGGTAGTGGCCTTAGGGGCTGGAGAACTGGTTGGGGTTGAGTTCGTCTTCGATTAGGCCGCCCATGCGGCCGGTGCCGATGATGGCGACGCGGTAGTTGGGCATGGTTTTTCTCCGTGCGGGCGATAGTCCAGAATATGGCGTGGCCCCGGCGGGGATTGTAATGAGGGAAAGGATCCGAAGTGCCGGGCAAATTACTACATGTGCTTTATCCTATCAAGCTAATTTTCCGGTCTTGTCCGCTGCGTACTAGACGCCGCTGCGCGCCGCGGCGAGGACTTCGCTGCTGGCGCGGAAGAGATTGGCGAAGTCGACGTTGAGGTTGATCCAGCGCACGCCGCGCTCCATCCAGCGCGCGAAGGTCTCCTCCGAGTAAAAGGTCGAAGTGCCGAGAATATGGTCGGTAGCCCGCACCTTCTCTGATACTAGATCGATCGCCGCGACCACTTCCGGGTCGTCGATTTGACCGAGTTTGCCCATCGAGCCGGAGAGGTCGTTGGGGCCTAGGCAGATGATGTCGATGCCTGCTACGGCGAGGATCTCGTCGATATTGGCCACCGCCTCGGCGTGTTCGATCTGGATGGCTAAGATCGGGTCTTGGGCGACCTCGGCGAGATAGTCGGGTTGCGAGGTCGCGCCGAAGCGCGCGCCGCGGCGGGGGCCAAAGCCGCGGATGCCGACGGGTGGGTAGCGGCAGGCCTCGACGGCCGCCCGGGCTTCGGCTTCGGTGTTGACCCGGGGCACGATAATGCCCGCCGGGGCGAGGTCGAGTACCGGTTTGATGATATTGGCCTCGTTTTGCAGCACGCGGACGAAGGGGGCGGCGTCGGTGCCGCGGCAGGCGACGATGTGTTGCAGGGCGTTGTTGAGGTCGAAGGGGGCGTGTTCGGTGTCGATCCAGGTGAAGTCGTAGCCGGCTTCGGCGGAGAGTTCGCTGACGGCGGAGTCGGCGAAGGTGATGGCGGTGCCGATGGCGACTTTGCCGGCGGTGAGGTGTTGGCGGATTTTTTCTGCGTTGTTGATGCTGGGCATGGGCGGGTCCTTTAAGCTGCTTGGTGGGCGGGCCGGGTGAGGGAGCATCTTGCCAATGCGCCGTGCCGGCAGACGGGGGCGCGGTCGTCTTTGGCGAAGTGGATGCCGTCGGTGGAGGTGGCGAGGCCCAGGGTGAAGACGCGGTCGGCGACGGTGCTCTGCGAGCCGGCTCCTCTTTTAGGCTCGGCCGGCCCGATGGACGCCACCACCCCTTTTCAACCTGCTGTTGAAAATCGAAACCCATCTTCATAATAGTTCAACACATCTCGAAAATCCATCAAGCGATTGCGATTTTCATCGCTCACGCCCACAAAATCAGATTCGCGCACATCAAAAAGCGGCTTGAGTTCATCCGCAGTCAACCGTGTGGCGCGATACACATGGCGTCCCTGGTTTTGCGGTCCCTGTCCCAAAAACGGCGAATAATAATCCCACACCATCTCTTTGTCCTGTGTCACTTCAAAAATGCGTCCAGCATCTGATTCACAGATCAGTGTATTCCCGTTTGGCAAACGTTGCACACCCGACCGATAGGGCGAATAAAAGTTCGCACCATCTTCATACTGCCATAAGATGTCGCCAGACACAGGGTCAATTTCACGTGCAATGGATGTTTCACGATAGGTCCCATTGTCATAAAGCAATATGTTACCATTATCCAGCATCGTCGGTTGATGGGGTCCATCAATGATGCCCAATCCCCAGGCCCACACCACTTCATTCTTTTCCCGATCCACAATGCCAATAATATCCAGACTCCGAAAACAAAACAGCAGATTTCCACTGCGAAAGCGCGCATCCTTTTGGCCAAGCGGTGTATCGGGCAATACCTCAATGGTATTGGTGTGTGCCCAGTCCGCTTTGCCCACAGGCTCAATAGAGCCATCAACTTTTTCCTGCGCATGAGGCAATGGCAACGGCAATCCCGTCAGCGCACATATTTCATCAATATGATCAGCAAACGAAAATGACCACACCGTATTTCCATCTCGATCAATCTCGACAATCACATCGGTTCTCAAAGACTCGGGCGCAACTTCGGGCAGATAGAATCCATCACGGCAGGGTTCATTTACCGAAGTCAGAGAGACGATATTGCCGTTTTCAAGCACCTCAAAATCGTGATGATACGGCCCATCCCAGTGCCAGACACATTGGCCATCAGGCGTCAACTCATCCAGCCCATTTCGGCCCTGTTCATATCGATCTACAAGCAAGTTGCCATTGGGTCTTATTTCTGCGAGTTGACTCTTTGTTACTGGCCACGTATGGACCACCATCCCGTTCAAATCAACAAGATATTCTGTATAGCCAAATGCCGACGAAAAAAGTGTATATCCCTCAAAACACTGATCCCGCTTGCAAACTCGCACACCCAGAGGGCCAGGCGAAACCCGATCCATAGAAGGCTTTGTCAACATGTGTCCATCAACATACATAAGCTTAGTTTCCCAATGTTAAATTCTCAATTTTCAATGCCATTCCAATATTCCCACATTTCATCCGAAGGTAAGAGCACCAGGCAGTTAAGCATCCTCGCCCCAACTGGGGATCGGCGTCTGCAGCGGATCGTCAATCCACAGGAAGCGCCCGTTTACGTCGCTCTCGATGATGTCGAGCACGAGCTTGGCCGCCTTCTCCGGCGGATCCCCACCCGTGTTGTCCACCCACGCCACCCAGTTGTCGTAGCCGCTTCCGTCGCCCTCGACCGCGCCCGTCTTATTGCGGATATCCGCCCACATCGCGGTCTTGACGTCGCCGGGGTGGATGACATTGGCCGTGACGCCCGTCGCCTCTAGCTCGGCCGCCAGGTGCCGCGTAAACTGATTGAGGGCGACCTTCGCAGTGGCGTAGGCACTGTTGAGCGGCCCGGGTGTGTGCAGCGATGCCGCGGACGAAAGGTTCACGATCCGGCCCCAACCCCCATCGATCATGCCGTCCAAAAACGCGCGGGACACGAGATAGGGTCCCACCGCGTCGATCATGAGCGTTTCAATCCACTCCTTGGGATCGCTGTCCTTGACCAGGGCGATCGGTCCGAAGATCCCCGCGGCGTTGACGAGCACAGTGGTCCGGCCGAGCTCGGTTTCGACGGCGGTCTTGAGGCGGGCGACATCAGCCGGGGCCGAAACATCCGCCGCAAAGCGCGCCGCGCCGCGCGCGACTTCTGCGACGATCAGGCCGCGCGCCTCGAGCGCATCCGCGATAGCCCTTCCGACGCCGCGACTCGCTCCGGTGACGACCGCTATCTGTCCCTTGAGGTCCATGGTCAGCCCCCGACAGATGCTGGAGGGAGTACGATGGGATTGTCCGGGTCACTCAGCCGCTTCCGCTCGCTGCCCCAGTTGGCCGCAGTGCCATTCCAGTAGCGGGTGTCGACGGGGGAGTACGAGAACAGGTAGGACCAGCGCGGCTTGTCGGTGCTGTTAGCCGGGCCGCCGTGGACCGTGTAGCCGTGGTGCACGGTGCAATCGCCCGGCTGGTAGTGGAAGGGCGAGGAGAGCTCCAGCACCGACGTCAGGTTGGGGAACTGCTCGAGCAGATCGCCCTGGTCGTCGTTGAATACCGAGCCCAGCGGTCCTTCGCGATGCGAGTGGTTGACGAAACGCATGGCCCCCATCTCCGCGGTCACTTCCGCCAGCGCCATCCAGAACTGGAGCTCGCCGACCCGGTCGGAGCCGTGCTCGGACGAGTCCTGGTGGTAGGTGGCTCCGGCCGCTCCGGGGGGCTTCAGGAGCAGCAGGTCGATGCGATAGCGCAATGGGATATCCACGCCCTTGAGCCGCTTCCTGTTGACGAGTCGCGTCGCGTTCTGCACCATGCGCTCGCTGTACATAAACGAACGGTATGGCTCGACGCCTTCGGCGGCTAGCTTGAACGGGCCCT
>DQLG01000177.1 GCA_015660315.1 Candidatus Latescibacterota bacterium | reverse complement strand
TATCCTTGGCGGTTATGGGCAACGCATCGGGGGGATCGTGCAGGTCAACGGTCGCGCGTTGAGCGGCCATACGCCGGCCGACGCCATCGCCGAAGGATTGGTGCTGGTCAGCGAGGACCGCAAACGCTATGGCCTGTTTTTGGAAAAATCTATCGGCTTTAATTTGTCGCTGTCGTCGCTAGGCCAGTTCGCCACGCGTTTGCTGATCGACCAGAATAGTGAAATACGCCGTAACCAGACCTTCTTCGATTCGCTCGGTATCCGGGCCAATGGTCAGGAGACGGTCGTGGGGAGTTTGTCAGGCGGCAACCAGCAGAAGGTGGTGCTCGGCAAGGCGTTGATGACCGAGCCGCAGGTGATTTTGCTCGACGAGCCGACGCGGGGGATTGATGTCGGCGCGAAAGTCGAGGTCTACGAATTGGTCAATCACCTGACCGCCGAGGGCAAGGCGGTGGTATTGGTTTCGAGCGAATTGCCCGAGTTGATGGGTATGAGCGACCGGATGGTGATTTTGAGCAGCGGGCAGGTCGGCGGGCGCTTTGATCGCCAAGACGCGAGCCAAGAACGCATACTCGCCGCGGCTATGGCGCACAACTAATATTATAAACGTCGGCGATGTTAATTTTTCAGCTACACCCTAACAATTGGGAATAGGAACAGGCCATCAATAGCAAAATTACCATACGCGACTTCTCCATCGCCATCGGGCTGGTTTGCATCTGGGTCTTTTTCGCCCTGGCGTCGGACCATTTCCTTAGCCCGCGCAACCTGTCGATGCTGTCGATCGAACTGGCGGTCACCGCGACACTGGCACTGGGCATGTTGCTGGTTCTTTTACCGGGAATGATCGACCTGTCAGTCGGCAGCGGTGTGGGGCTTATCGGGGGCATCGCCAGCGTGTTGGTCTTCGAACACCAGATACCCGCGCCTTTGGCGATGGGCGTCGGCTTCACTTTTGCGATAGTGGTCTGGTCGTTGATGGGCAAGCTGATCGTCCGGCAGCGGATCCCGGCTTTTATCATTACACTCGGCGGGTTGTTGGTGTTTAAGGGCGCGTTCTGGCTGGTAATCCACAATTCGACGATACCGGTGAGCGAGGGCAACGCCGCCAATCTCTACGCGTTGCTCACCACGTACTATCTGCCGGCCTGGGGAGGCTACTTGCTTCTGGTGGTGATTGGCGCGCTCTTTGTCCTGGCTCAGGTTCGTGCCCGCCGTCAGCGGCGCGAACACGGCTTTGCCGTCGAAGAGTTCGAAGTAGGTTTCCTCAAGGCTTTCGTCGGGTTGCAGGGGCTTTTGCTTTTCGCAATCGTAATGAACGGTTTCCGCGGCATCCCGCTCTCGGTGGTTATCCTAGGCGTGGTCGCCTTGCTGGTTTATGTGGTCACCCAGCACACCCCCTTCGGCCGCTATCTCTACGCCATCGGCGATAACGAGGAGGCCGCGGCGCTGTCGGGTATTCCGATCCAGAAGGTCGTGATTGGAGCCTACGCGCTCTTGGGGGGGATCGTCGCGTTGACGGGTTTTATGCAGACGGCTTATGCCGGAGCCTCGACGACGACGGTGGGCGATCTGATGGAACTCGACGCGATCGCCGCGTGCGTGATCGGGGGCACTAGTCTCAAGGGGGGGCGGGGCACGGTGATGGGCGTATTATTCGGTGCGCTGATTATGACTAGTTTACTCAATGGCATGACGCTATTGGCGGTAGCGCCGGAGATGAAATATATGGCGCGCGGCCTGGTATTGATCTTCGCGGTGTGGATGGATGTCGCCGTCGCCAAGAAGTAGCCTTGGCGAACTGCGTTAGTTGAAAAGAGTTCATTTGTGCTGAACAAACGACAGCAACGCCAATTCGTCGACGAGGGGAATATCGTGTAAGACGATCAAGCACTAGCCGTTTTGCGTCAGCCGACCAACCAGTAAATTCTCAAAATCGCCATAATCCTTCCATTTAGTCGCGCAACGAATCGATGGTGCGCCTTCTTCGATAATCGTAAACCCTTCGTTGGTGACGCACACCGGTAAATCTTCCATCACCAGCGTCTGTTTGCAGAAGGCGAGGTGCACCGCGACGGTGTCGAAGAGAATAGAGCTTGCCTTCTGCCATTGCTCCGGGTCTTCTACGCGTCCATTCTTTCACCAGGTTTCGTAGTGTGATATGATCGCGCGGGCCAGCGGGTCGCCGGATTCGACGATCCGGCGGTGTTTGTCACCCTCTAGTTGCGCGATACTCGGGGCGCCCGCGGTCGGCGGTGACGAGTTTAACGTCGAGTCCGGGGCAGCGCAGCAAAAGCCCAGTGCCGATGTAGCGTCGATATCGGCAGCGATATCGACGGGTATGCTCATATTAACTCGTATCAATCGGAATCTGCGCCATGAATGGAGGGCTCAACCCAAAGTTAATGTATGGGGTGCTCTTAGAGGTCACAACGCATCTGATTCCTGCAAAATCCAGGGGTGTGGCTTTTATGGCTTGGGAATAGAACAAAGGCCATTTACTCCCCTAAATCATTTAAATACAGTTATTTGTGATAAAAGAAAGATAAAGTCTAAGCGTTGATTATTAGCATTTACGAAAGAAAGAACAAATTTTTCTTTTTTTTTTGCCCAATCTATTCTATCTTATCTTGCCTTTGCAGTTTTAGTTGTTCAACGTAAACCTCCTTGAAGGAGAATCAGGTAAATGGCCGATCGCGAGAGTGGAACAGTAAAATGGTTTAACGACCAAAAGGGTTTTGGCTTCATTGAGCGCGCCAGCGGTGACGATGTCTTCGTTCACCACAGCGCAATTCAGGGTGAAGGCTTCAAATCCTTGCAGGAGGGCCAGCAGGTCGAGTTCGAAGTGGTCCAAGGGCAGAAGGGTCCCGCCGCGGAGAACGTAGTCGCGCAATAAGACCAACAGAAGCATTGAGAAAGGCGCCGTGCGGTTATCTGCACGGCGCCTTTCTGTTTTAACGGCCTTTGTGTAGGTCGATTTTATTGGCGTTGCAAAAGCGATTGGACCGGGTCCATGATCGCTCCCCGTTGTTATTTTCGCTGTGCTTAATTAGCTGTGTTGCGAGCGGTGAAAGTGGGTGTGGCGCCAATGGCCGTCGCGCCGTTGCCATATTCGCGTTTCTTCGTTGCGCGTGGTCACCGGCCCCTGATCGGTCTGCGCTTGTACTAGACGAATGCAAGTGACTAAGGCCGCGTCATCGCCGAGCATGCACACGCGCGGGTCGACCATTGTCGTATGCAGTGCTTGCGTGGGGGCACCCAAATCGAAGTAGAAGCGGTGGAAACCGAGTCCTTGCACGCGCTGGCCGCGCGCTTCGGGTTCAAAGGCGGTCAACTCCGGATCGCACAATGCTTCGTAGCTCGCCCAGTCGGCGGTGGCGATGGCGTCGAGCAAGCGCTGGTTTAGCTGGAGTATTTGTTCATTTTGCTCTGGTGTCGGCACGACCGTCTCCTGTTGTTGGATCATTTACTTTTACCATCACAAGTAAAAGTAATTTATCGCATCGCCGGCTAAATATCCAATACGCTCGGCAAAGCTTGACCGAGATCCCCTTTATATAAGGTGGCCAGTTCAACCCTTCCAAGATGCGGTGCGGGTTGTTGGTGGCGGCTGGCGATTTTTAAGGCCGGGGCGATGCTCAAGCGCTGAGCCAAGAAGTTGGCCAGTTCTAGCCTGCAAACGGCTCTAGTGGCTGTTATATGCCGCAGGCTAGTTTCTTCGCTTTGCGCCAAATGCATTATGCGCGCGGCCAGATCGTCGACCCAGACTGCGGAGCGGAATTCGTCGTTTATGATAGTGATGGGCAGGCCGCGGCGATGACGGTAGGCCAGCCAGTCGAGATGCCCGATGCGGCCATTGTGCGATGGGCCGATGGCCAAGGGCGCGCGCAGGACGAGCGAATCGGCGCGTTGCAGTATGAGTTGTTCGGCTTCGACCCGGGTTTGGCCGTAGAAGCTGATGGGGCAGGGGAGTGATTCTTCGTTATAGGTGCCGTTGCCGCCGAAGACGTGGTCGGATGAGATATAGACCAGGCGGGTGGTGTTGGGTAGGGTGTCGAGTAGGCGGTGGATATGGCCGACATTGATTTCGCGGGCCCAGTCCGGTACGGCTTCGCATTTGCCGACATCGCAGACGGCGTGGCAGTAGATCAGGAGTTGGGGCGCTGAAGCGGAGAAAAGGGCTTTGAGCCAAGCCGGGTCTTCGAGGTTCAGAGTCGGCCATGGGCTTTTGCTCTTCGGCGGGACAAAGGGTTGCACGATCTTGGGGAAGAGGCGGGCCAGGTTATAGCCGGGCAGGGAAGTGGCGCCGAAAAGCAGGATGGGGGGCGACATGTAGTATTCCGTGATGGGATTGAGTTAAGCTGAGTTGCTGGTCAGTACATCGAAGTGGTGCTATTGAACGACGCCGAGAGATTATAGAAAGAGCATACGCAATTTTAGCGGATGCGTCTTAGGCACGTTAATGTTGGGAGCGATTTGTCTTGATATTATACCGGCTTTGTGTTCTATGCTTTAGCTGCAAAATACAAAGGAGATGGGGTTGTAGTCGAGCCGGAAATATCTGGATCTGTTGATTGCATTGGATGTGGGTGAATTCGTTGATAGTTCTTGAGTTATGAAAAAACAACGCCCACTATTCTTTCGACTTCCCTGCATGTTTTGCGATAGTTGCTGTGTGGATTATGTGTTATCGTTACAACAGAATTGTTATCAACAGATTTGTTGAATAGATTGATTCTTCAAAAGCAACATTGACCGTTAATTTGCTATACTTTCGGGAGTATATACATGACGGTTGTAACTGACCCCGCACCTGTAGCTCTGCGCGAAAACAGCTACGCCATAGTACGCGGCCTGTTCGACCCGGCGACCGCCGGACGCTTACGCGAGATCTGCGAACGGGTACTGGAGCAATGGCGGCGCGCTCCACGTAGCGACAACCCACCTGTTGGCCCCCAAGCCAATTATATGCGGCACGTGAACGATCCCGAATACCACCGAGACCACCCCGATGACCTGGCCTTCCTGCTCGACGCAGTCGGCGCGCCGCAGGTGACCAAGGCTCTTGGCGAAGCGCTTGACGAGGATTATTTCTTTCAGATGACCAGTCTCTACTTCAACCCGACCGGCGACAGCCAGGACGGCTTTTGGCACAAGGACAAAATCGGCGCCGAGGCCAATGTTGCGTTGGTGCCAGAGACGGGGGCTGGTCTGCAATTGCAGATCGCGCTGGTGCCGACCGATGATCTGGAGCTGGTGCCGGGATCCCACTTGCGGGATTATACGCGCGAGGAGCACGCGATCTGTGTGGCTGATGAGGAGCGCAACAATCGCTCGAACGAGATGCCGAGTGCGGTGCGCGTCGAGTTGCAGCCAGGTGATGCGGCGCTCTTCACCCAGCTGTGTATCCATCGCGGGCGCTACCACACCGATAAATTGCGGCGGACGCTGATGGTGTCGGTCAAGAAGAAGGTGACGGCCGAGTATTCGCTGCGCCAGCGCGGCCTCGACCCCTACAGCGATCAGCCGTGGTTTTTGCTGCCAGACTATTTGCGCGGTGTTAGCCCGGAGTCACGGGTGTTTTTCCAGAACTTTATCGATTATTACGCCCCGCATTGGCGAGCGCGCTTTACCGAGGTGCTAAAATATTCGAGTTTGCTGCAGAGGTTCGCCGAGTCGGGCGCGCCGAATCCGTTTTTTGCGGAGTGAGGAGCCGTTAGCAGCGCAATGTAGGTTTGGCCGCAGCCATACGGGGTATGCTTCGACGCGGGACGACTGCTCAGACAAGCCCGAGCAAGCTTGACACCCCGCCCGATTTCAGGCTACATTCCCGGCCTCACGCTTAATCGCGCCTGTCTATGAAATCCAAAATCGTCTTTGGCCTATTGGTCATGCTATACGCCTGCTCCTTCTTCCTGCGTGGAGAAGACCCCGCTGCGCAGATGGGGGACCGCGTGATGGAAGGCGTGTTCTTCCAAGGCGGTTATGGCATGGAATGGGTTTGGGCGGGGGCGGCCGAATTTGAGCGCGCGCACCCCGATATTACCGCCTATGTCTGGGGCAATCCGCGCGCCTGGGACCAGACCCGGCCGCGTTTTCTTTCGGGCAACCCGCCCGATGTCTTTTGGGGTATCCACAATATTAATTTCTGGGTCAACCTCAATGATGGCCTAGTCGCCAACCTCGATTCACTGATGGACACCCCGGCTTATGGCCAGGAGCATCTCAAATTCAAAGAGACCTTTATGGCGGGGTCGCTGGAGGAGGGCCAGTACGAGGGCCAGCAGTATTTTTTGCCCATCACCTACGCGATCAACGGGATCTGGTATAATAAGGGCATGTTCGACGAGCACGGCTGGACCATACCGGCGACCTGGGACGAGTTTCTAGTCCTGTGCGAGTTGATCAAAAAGACCACCGATATCGCCCCAATGACCCACCAGGGCAAGTATCCGAGTTATTTCGGCATGATCTACCGCGGTCTGATCTACAAATTGGGCGGCGAAGCTTTGTTGGTGGATCTCGACAATTTGGAGCCGGGCGCTTGGCAGCGGCCGGAGGTGATTGAGGCGGCCCGACTGAGCCGGCAGGTCATCGCCAAAGGCTATGCACTCGAAGGTTCCTCGTCCTTTTCCCATACCGAAGCGCAGATGATTTGGTTGCAGGAAAAGGCGGCGATGATACCCTGTGGTACCTGGCTCGAATCTGAGATGAAACACGCGCTGCCACCCGGCTTTGAAATGCGCGTTATGCCGGTGCCCGGTTTTATTGATGGGCTGGGTGGCGTCGGTGCGATGGAGGCCAGCGCCGGTCCGGCTTTTTGGGTGCCGCAAGAGTCCGCGCACCCCGAGTGGGGCATGGAGTATCTGCGCGTTTTGTTATCGCGCAAACTGGCGGGTAATTTTCTGCAGGAGATCGGGTCTATGCAGCCCATCATAGGCAGCGACAAAGACGTGCCGGTGCCCCCAGCGACGCAGAGCGCGCTTGACGCGATCGCGGTGGCCGACGGCGAGACATTTAATATGCGCTTTACTAGTTGGTATCTGGAATTGGACAACGAGTTTGACAACGCGCTGGGCGCGGTACTCAACGGCGACGCCACGCCGGAGGAATTTGGCGTCCGCCTCGAAGCCCAGGCCGAGCGTCTGCGGCGCGACCCCGATACGATCCGCTTCCGCCGTCGTTTGTCCGGCGCCTTGGCTCAGGACTGAGCTTATGCAGCGCAACTGGAAAGCGGGCTTGCTGTTTATACTGCCGGCCCTGCTGTTCTACATGGTCTTTATGATCGTGCCCTATGGTTTGGCCTTCGGCGTTAGTTTCGTCAAATGGCGTGGGGTCTCGATGGATATGCAGTTTTTCGGTCTGGGCAATTTTCGCATGATGTTCTCCGACCCCTATTTTTGGAAGGCGCTGACGAATACGATTTTCTTCACCGTCTGCACCGGGGTGATCGTGCCGGCGCTGGCGCTTTATTTTGCGGTGTCAGTCACGCGGCGCTTGGTGCGCTGGGCGCGTTTTTACCGCATTACTTATTTCTTCCCGAATCTGATTTCGCAGGTCGCCATCGCCGTTTTATGGTGGTTTGCGCTCAACCCGCAATTCGGAATTTTTAGCAATTTCCTGCGGCTCCTTGGCATGCAGGACCTGCCCTCGTGGTTGGGTGATCCAGTCTGGGCCCCATGGTGCATCGTAGTGGTCAAAGTCTGGGCGGCGGTAGGTTTTTATATGGTGCTCTACGTTTCGAGTATCGAGGGCATCCCCGAGGACTATTACGACGCCTGCCGCATCGATGGCGCCGGCGAGTGGCAGGCTTTCCGTCATGTGACCTTGCCGCTGATCTCCGAGATGATGAAGGTGAGTACGATCTTTTTATTGCTCAACGGCTTTGGCACCTTTGATTTGGTACGGATTATGACCGACGGCGGGCCCGACCGCTCGACCGAGACGCTGGCGACCTATATCTACGAGAACGCGTTTGAACTGGGTAAATTCGGCTATGCCACGACCATCGCGATGACTCTGTTTTTTATCACCTTTTCTTTGGCGATGCTCTCGTTGTGGGTACAGCGGAAACAGGCGGTAGAATACTGATGTTGGATCTGCTGCGCAAAACTGTTACCCAGGTGATTTTCACCGTCTATGGCGCGATCGTTGTCTTCCCGATGGTCTGGTTGGGTTATACCTCTTTTAAGACCACTGAAGAGTTGTTCGCCGACGCCTGGTCGCTGCCCGAGATTTGGTCGCTGGCTAATTTTATCGAGGCTTGGAACGAAGCCCAGATCGGCGACTTTTTTTGGAATAGCATCTTTGTCACTGTATCGACCTTGATATTACAGCTTTTTTTGGGTTCGATGGCCAGTTATTCGTTGGCCAAATACCAGTTTCGCGGCAGCAACCTGATCTACTACGCGTTTTTGGCGGGTTTGATGTTTCCGATATTCCTAGGGTTGGTACCGCTCTTTTTCCTGATGAAATCGCTACACTTGCTCAATAGCCATTTGGGGTTGATTCTGGTCTACGCCGCTTTCGGCTTGCCTTTTACAATTTTTGTG
>DQLG01000670.1 GCA_015660315.1 Candidatus Latescibacterota bacterium | reverse complement strand
TCGGCGAGGCCATATGACAGGTCGCGAACTCGATTTTGCCGATTGCGCCGTCGTCCATTAACTTTTTGGCCCGTTGGATGAAGGGTTTGTGGTGCCAGCCATAGGGGACGAGCAGGGGCACGCCTTTTTTTTCAGCTAATTGCACCAACTCGCGCGCGTCGTCGGCACGGGTGGTCATCGGTTTTTCGCACATCACCGGCAGCCCCGTCTCGAGGGCGGCTTTGGCGTGTTGGTGGTGCAGCGGGTGTGGTGAGGCGACGACGACTCCATCGAGCTCGCAATTGGCGAGAAGGTCGCGGTAGTCCTCTGTGGCGTAGGAAAAACTGAAGTGGTCTTTGACCCTCGCCAGCTCAGTGCTGCCAAGGCGGCAGACACCGGTGAGTTCGACATCTTCGCGAGCGGCGAGTACGGGCATATGGTTGCTGGTGGCCCACCAGCCGGCGCCGATAAAACCGAGGCGGACCTTTGTTTGACTACTCATGTGGTTTTCTCCTTGATTTGGCTATTAATGTAGAAGCTGGGCAGTGCTTGATCAAGTTGGCCGCGAACTATTTGACAGGGCTGGGCTAATTGCAGATTATTTGCCAATGGACCTGTTTTTTTCCTATATACCTATATTACATAGGACCCGTAAGATCGGAAATTAACACTGAAAGTCATACCGTACCGCAGAGCGAACCCAATCGCAGATCATATTAACATTCTGTATCATTTTCTTTAACCATACATACAAGGAAGGAAGAAATGGCTGCCCCCATAGCTATTCAGCTCTACACCGTCCGCGAGGCTTTGGCTAAGAACTTCAAGTCCGTGGTTACCCGGATCTCCGAGATCGGGTACGTGGGAGTCGAGACGGCCGGTTTTCCCGGTGTCACGGTGGAAGAGGTCGGCGACCTATTTGCTGACCTGGGTCTTGAAGTGTGCAGTATGCATTCGCAATTGCCTCTCGGAAAGCAAAAAAATCAGATTATCGAAATGGCGCACCAATTGGAGGTTAACCGAGTGGTGACCTCGACACCGCGCCAGGCTTTCGAGAGTATGGACGCGCTCAAAGAGCTCTGCGATCGCTGGAACCAGGCCAGCCAGATCGCCGAGGAAAACGGTTTGGAACTAGGACTACACAATCACTGGTGGGAGTTTACCGAAGTCGAGGGCCGACCCGGGTTTGAAATACTGGTCGAGAAGCTTGATGAGAAGATCTTTTTCCAGGTCGACACCTATTGGGTCAACACCGGCGGCGGCGATTCGGTGGCTGTGGTCGAAGAGTTGGGCGAAAGGGCTCCTCTCTTGCATATCAAAGACGGCCCCTTGGACTCGGAAAAGGATATGCAGGCCGTCGGCGAAGGCGCGATGGATATTCCGCCGATTATCGAGGCTAGCCACGGCACTTGCGATTGGCTGATCGTCGAGATCGATCGCTGCGGGGCCGACATGATGGAAGCGGTCGAAAATAGTTACGATTATTTAGTGGGCAATGAATTGGCGCGCGGTGCCAGATAGGAAAGGATAGCAATGGCCAAAAAAGCGGTGATGGTATGGGGCGGCTGGGAGGGGCATGAGCCCAAGCAGTGCGTCGACGTGTTTGCGTCAATCCTCGAAGAAGAGGGTTTTGAGGTGACGATCTCGGATACGCTCGACACGTATAAAGACCAGGACCTGCTGCTGGCCCAGGACCTGATCGTACCGACTTGGACGATGGGCACCATCGAGGGCGATCAGGAAAAAGGGCTCTTGGCGGCGATCGAGAGCGGCGTGGGCGTGGCGGGTTGGCACGGCTGCATGGGCGACTCGTTTCGGAACAACACCAACTACCAATTCATGGTCGGGGGCCAGTGGGTCGCTCATCCCGACGGGATTATCGACTACACCGTCAATATCACGTCAGACGACCCGATCGTCGCGGGCTTGGGCGATTTTCAGATGCATTCGGAGCAGTATTATATGCACACCGACCCGGGCAACGATGTTTTGGCGACCACGGTGCTCGCGGGTATCGTGAGTTCGCCCTGGGTCAACGGCACGGTGATGCCGGTGGTGTGGAAGCGCCAGTGGGGCAAGGGGCGCGTGTTTTACTCGTCGCTGGGCCACGTGGCTGCGGACTTCGATGTGCCCGAGGCGCGTGAGATCCAGCGCCGCGGTATGCTCTGGGCCAGTCGTTGAAAGTAACAAGGGGGTGATATGATGAACGTTGCCACGGTATTTCGCAACGCGCATTCGCACGGCATTCGCACGGTCGTCGACCTGCCAAACTCCTGGAAACCTGGTCGCCGTCGGTCTCGTTTGCGGCGGCGGCTTTTTTTGTGGGTTGGTCTGGTGGTAGGGGTTTTTGTCCTAGTGACCCTGGTATGGGGTTTATTGGAAAGAGAACGTTGATGGGGCGCAAGAAAGTTTTGATCACCGGTGCGGCCGGCCGGATTGGACAGGTGATGCGCGAGGGACTCAAGGACCGTTATGACCTGCGGTTGATGTATCACCGGACGGTATTAGAGGTGGCCGAGGGCGAGGAGGTTGTGTTGGGTAGCGTCGCCGATATGGCGGCGATCGAAGCGGCCGTCGATGGGGTCGACGCCGTGGTTCATATGGCCGGTGACCCGAGTACTAACGCGTCTTGGGAGTCGGTGCTGGAGAAAAATATCCAGGGCGTTTATTGCACCTATGAGGCCTGCAGGAAAAAGGGTGTCAAGCGGGTGATCTTCGCCAGCACCAACCACGTCACGGGTTTCTACGAGCAGGACGGGGTCTATACGACGCCGGAGTTGCCCGAGCGGCCCGACAGCCTCTACGGGGTCAGCAAGGCTTTCGGCGAAGATCTGGGCCGTTATTATGTCGACGAACACGGTTTAGAGGTCATCTGCCTGCGCATCGGTTCCTTCCAACCAGATTCAGCTGTTATTGAGCGCCGGGGCGACCGTATCCTTGCGACCTGGCTGAGCCACCGCGATTGCGTGCAGTTGGTTTGGCGCGGGATCGAGGCCGACGTGCGCTTCGGGATTTATTACGGAATTTCGGCCAATACCCGGGCCTACTGGGATATTCAGAGCGCCCGTCAGCAATTGGGTTATGATCCGGAAGACGACGCTGAACGCCTAGCTAGTCGATGACAGTATCTCCGTACTGTGCGAAGCCCCCGCTGAGGATATTCTCGAAGAAGTTAAGAATCTGGTCGACCAGTGCCTGTAGGGCTGGTCGATGTCCCTTCCTGCTTTTTTCCTAGTATTTTCCCTATGGTTTCCCTCGCCCAGATAGTTGCCAGCGCCGGACTCGGCGCTTTTATCGGTTATTTTACCAACGCGTTGGCGATCCGCTCGCTTTTTCGCCCGCTGGAGCCGCATTGGTATACCTTGGGCTGGCAGGGCGTTATCCCGAAAAACCGCGCTCGTTTAGCCGATAATGTGGCCAAGGTGGTTGGCGAGGACCTGCTCTACCGAGAGTATCTGGTGGAGCAGATCGAGCGCCCAGCCCTGCAGGAGAATCTGCGGCAATTGCTCGGTGTGCGTCTCGGGCGGTTGTTTAACGAGTCCCCGGCCGGCGTGTTGGCCTGGTTGCCTGCCGCCGAGGTTGAACGGCTGGTGGAGCGGGCGTTGGCGCTTTTGGCGGCGTGGAGTAGGACGGAGGCCTCACTGGGGCCGAAACAGACCCTGTTGGATGTGGTGGAGCGGCAGGTTCGCGCTTTGCAGTTGGGAAAACTTGTGGGGCAAGAGGCGGTCGAGGCATTGGTCGGGCTATTGGACGGGGTGTTGACGCGTGATCAGACTCAGCAAGATCTGGCCTCGGCACTCGAGGGGCAGGTGCTGGCTTTTCTCGAACGGGACGTGCCCTTGCAGGAAGCGGTCCCCGACGAGTTGCGCGAGGCGCTCAGGCAGGGCTTGCAGCAGGAGATCCCCGCGCTTTTAGATCGTTTGGCGCTTTGGCTGAGTTCGGCGGACCACATTGACGAGGTGAGTACGCGGCTCTTTGAATCTTTGAGCGCTTGTGCCGAACGCGAAGGTGGTTTGCGCGGTTTATTTAGTGGAATGGGCTTGCGTTTATTCGGAGAACAGATCGAGGCGGTCGTCGCCGAGCGCTTGCCGGCTATGGCGCAGGAGTATCTGGCCAGCGCCGAGACGCGTGCCCAGGTCGAGCGCCATTTGTTTGCCGGGATCGATGCCTTGCTAGAAAAACCGCTGGGCACGTTGGTCGGAGAGCAGAGCGGGCCGTTGGCGGCGAAGTTCGGACAGGTCGCGGCGACGTGGATGACAAGTGACAGGATTCGCTCGCAAGTGAAAACG
>DQLG01000150.1 GCA_015660315.1 Candidatus Latescibacterota bacterium | reverse complement strand
TATCGCCGCGAGATGCAATGGCTGGTCGAACAATTGGTAGCAGCGGGTAAAAACGCCCGCAGCGCCCATCCGCGCGAGGTTCGCTTCGACGAAAATGGCCTCTTTCTGCAAGGCGAGGGCGAAAGCGAGCCCTGGCGTGTCGATGTCGCCTATCGCTTTTTTGAGCTTTTCGACCTCAAGAATATCCCCAAGTCCGAACTCTTCACTTATTTCGCCAAAAAGAACGCCCTGCGGCTGACGCCACCGCCAAAGGCCTATCTCGAAGAAAAACTGTGGCTGGCGCTCTACCACCACCCGCAGCTCAAGGAATACTGGCGCCGTACACTGGGCAAAGAGTCCTGCGCCGCCTTGGGCAACCTGATCCCACATTCTTGGATTGTGGATTCTCGGCCCTTGCCGCCACACGCGATTATTCCCGGCTTCGATATCGGTGGCCAACCCGTCAACGACTGGCAGGCGCTCAAGAAGCTGACTAAAAAGCAGCGCGAGTTAGTGCTTAAACCCTCGGGTTTTTCCGATATCGCCTACGAGAGCAAGGGCGTCTCCATCGGCCACGATATGCCCGAAGAAGAATGGGCCACCCGCGTGCAGCAAGCACTCGACCGCTTCGAACACCAGCCCTATATATTGCAAGAGTTCCACAAGGCCGCGCGCCGTACGGTGCGCTACTACGACTTCGACAAGGATCAAATCGTGCCGATGCGCGGTCGGGTAATGCTGCGCCCCTACTACTATATTATAGACGACAAACCGCAACTGTGCGGCATCCAGGCCCTGGTCTTCCCGGCCGACAAAAAAATACTGCACGGCATGGTCGACAGCGCCATTATGCCCTGCGCCGTATCCGCCGAAAAATCGGGTCTCTAATAGATACTATGAGCATTACTACAAAGCTTTCCATCGACGAAAAACTCGCGCACCTCGAAGACATCCTGCGTCCGATGGGTCAGGCCCTCATCGGTTATTCGGGTGGGGTCGACAGCGCGATGCTAGCCGTCGCGGCGCAACGCATCCTGGGCGATGGGGTCGTCTGCGTCACCGCCGATTCGGAGAGTTATGCCAGCGGCGAGCTAGAGAAAGCCATCGAGATCACCACGGCCTTCGGCATCCGCCACGAGGTCGTCAAAACACGCGAGCTCGACAACCCTGACTACGCCAAAAATGCGCCCAACCGCTGCTATTACTGCAAGCAGGAGCTTTTTGTACACATGGGCCAGCTCGCCGAAGATATGAACATCGACTATATCCTCTACGGGCAAAACGCCGACGATGTCGGCGATTTTCGCCCCGGCGCCACCGCGGCCAAGGAGCACGGCGTACGTGCACCCCTGGCCGAAGCCGGTATAAACAAGGCTGACGTGCGCACCCTGGCCAAGCGCTGGGGCCTGTCGGTTTGGGATCGCCCGGCAATGGCCTGTCTCTCCTCGCGTTTTCCCTATGGCACCGCCGTTACGGCCGAGGGCCTAAAACAAATAGACCAAGCCGAGCACTTCCTGCACGACGAATGCCATTTCGCGCAAGTGCGCTGCCGCCATCACGAAACACTCGCGCGCATCGAACTGCCCGCCAACAACCTCGAACAACTGCTCGCTGATGCCGACCAGTGCCAACGGTTAGTTCAGCGCTTCAGCGCAATCGGCTACCTGCAAATCACCGCCGACCTGCGCGGCTTCCGCTCCGGCAGTATGAACGAAGCCCTGCTCTCGATTGACGCCGCAGACACACCGCTCTTCGAACGCGTCGACCCGATACTCGCCGCCCACGGCTTCCGCTCCGCCGCCTACGAGCAACGCGACCAGATGCTGGTGCTGCGCCTGCCCGCACCAGCGATCGCGCAACTTATCACACCAGAACTACGCGACGGGTTAGTCGCCGCCCTCGCGCCTCTTGGCCTGCGCTATATCGCCTTAGACTTGGATCCATTGCGCATATGAAGCGAGAGATCATCATGTTCGGTTCGCAGGTTTTGCGTAAACCCTGTCTGCCGGTCAAGGAAGTCGACGACGATATCCGCGCCCTGGTCGGCGATCTCTTCGACTCAATGAGAGCCGCCGAGGGCGTAGGGCTCGCTGCACCGCAAATTGGCGTGCTCAAACGCGTCTGTATCATCGACGTCTCCCACCAACAACCCGAATACCCGCCCGTAGCCCTGATCAATCCCGTGCTCACCGACTACAAAGGTGAGCAGGTTGGCGAGGAGGGCTGCCTAAGCTTTCCCGACCTCTACGGCGACGTCAAACGCCACGCCTGGGTCGAGGTCGAAGCCACCGATATCAACGGCCAATCCTTTAAGACCGCCGGCGAGGGTTTCTACGCCCGCGCCCTGCAACACGAGATCAACCATCTCGACGGCAAGCTCTTTATCGACCTAATCAGCCCGCTTAAACGCCAATTAATGCGCGGGGCGCTCAAAAGGCTCAAAAAAGAGGGCGAGGCCTGGGACCACGAAAACGCTTGAGCCATTGACAGTATCGTAGCCGGTCCTTAGTTTCTTTCGAGTATATTAATGGGGGCGTAGTTCAGCTGGTTAGAACGTCGGCTTGTCACGCCGAAGGTCGCGGGTTCGAGTCCCGTCGTTCCCGCCATTAACGCAACTTCTTGACGGGTCAAGAAGTTGCGTTTTTTTGTGCTCGTAAGTCATTGAATAACATTGCTTTCTCTCCTTAAAATATATTATATCAGACGCGTTAATGGGGCGCTTGAAGTATAGAAATACATATCAAAGTATATAAAATGGACATACGAAAAATGCCGAATTTCGCTCCCGTACCGCACCCGCAAAAATAACCCGCAAACCGGAGCCAAAAATCTACGAGCTGGCCATATCAACGGCCTCTCTGTGCCTTTAGTCGCTATTGGAGAAATCCATCTGCTCAGGGCTCCCTGATCAGAACAAGCCTATTGAGCCCGATGGGGCCGTTGATCACTTGCTTTTTTCCGGACGGCCAGCGCACTTCAATGCGATCAATTCCCGTGGCTTCGCCGAGTCCAAAATAGAGCGGATACAGGCTCTGGGAGAGATAACCCGACTGACCATTTTGAACTTTATTATAACCCTGCCCCTCGGCGCTTACAATCACTGTCGCTCCCAATCCGCTGCGGTTGGACGTACTGCCGATCAACTCAATTTCGACATAGCTCAAGGTTTTTTTTCTCGCGCTCAAATCGCTGATTAGCACCATCGGGCTGGAATTAAATTCATTGGTGACAATATCCAGATCTCCATCCCGGTCTATATCGACAACCGCAGCTGAGCGCGAACCAAGCGCCGCCCACACCTCAACCCGCTCGCGGCGCTTGCCAGGAAACAGTTCGCCACTCTGGCTGGCACAATGCGGATGCCGTAGATCCTCGCCGACACAATCGAGTACAAACCAGGGCATCGCCGTTTTACCGCCTGCACGCGGCTCTATCCCTAAAATAAATTCACTATCGCGAAATCCGCGTCCGCGATTGTTCAACAGCAGAGAGTTGACGCCGTAGCGGTAGGGGTAATTCATACTCGCGGTGATAAAGACGTCCTCGTAGCCGTCGGCGTTGAAGTCGCCCGTACTCAACCCCCAAGGCCAGTAGTTTTCGGCGCCGATATGATCTGAAATCTCCACAAAACTCCCTTCCCCCTCGCTACGAAAAAAGGCGTTGCCAAAAATGCTATTGCCCCCGCTCCTCAGAAATTCTTCGCTAGGATGCATAGAAGATTTGAGCTTTTCTTTTTCCGGGCCGATATCCTCGCTCATATCCGAATGCATATCTGTAACATAGATGTCCTGGCGGCCGTCGTTGTCAAAATCGAATACTTGAATACCCATCGATCCCCAGGGCGTGCGCGGAAAGACCTCACGACTTTTGTCGACAAAATATTCGCCCCGGACATTCTCGTAATATTGGTCATGGCCCTGCATATTCAAGACGTAGAGATCGGGCCAGCCGTCGCCATTGGCATCTAGGGGGCTGGCGGCCCCCGACCAACCCACATCCTCCAGACCAACGGCCACACTCACATCGACAAAGCGATTTCCGCCGCTATTCCGGTAGAGGATGCTTTGCTCGGCGCGCTCCGGCATCAGATGGCCGGAGAAGGCATCCGTAAATCCGACATAATAATGCCCCGTGCCAACGGAGATGGCCGCCTGCTCGTCGGTCGTGTAGACCCCCACATTGGCGAGAAACATATCCAGCAAACCGTCCCGATCGTAATCGAAAAAAACGGCGGAGGAGGAATGGCCGCGATAATCGAGGCCGGACTCGGCCGAAACGTCCTTAAAACGGCCACCGCCCAGATTCTCAAATAGGCTATTGCCCTCCCGCACCGCACTAATGTATAGGTCGGGGTCGCCGTCGTTGTCGATATCGGCAAACGAGGCGCTGACGCTGATCCGGTCCTGCAATGCCAGGGCCGCCGGAGTGATATTTTCGAAGCGGCCCGCGCCCATATTGCGCCACAATTGATTACCACCCACCTGCGTGACGAAGAACAGATCGAATAGCCCATCCCCATCGACATCGGCGACGGCTAGGCCATTGCCGTGGTCGTAGTGGACCGGTTTATGGGCCTTGCCCGAATCGTCCACCACCCGATTGCGGAAATCGATGCCACTAGCTGCAGCCTGGTCGACAAAGCCGAAGTCGTAATACACCTCAAAATCGCCAAGGGTCGCCAACTGGGCCTGGCGTCGGCTCTCCAGCCACGGCGGCGCCAGGACACTGGGTGGAACCGCCAAGCGCTCGGGAGGCTGCGTCCAAGCCTGGGCCGCGAGCAAAAGCACGAATGTGATACCGCTTATATTTTTCCGCAGCGCGGTATTTTTTAAGTGTTGTGCGAACATATTTTCTGGTGTTTTATACCCTGGTGTAAGTATGCTTCACAATATAGGAATATGAACGAGACTACCAAAAAAAAACGACTGTCAGCGACCCTGGCCCCTTACTCACAGTGGGTATCGCTGCTGCTGCTCTCGTCTTTGGCACATGCGGATCCTCTCCCGCCCCGCTTCGTCGATATCGCCGCCGATCTCGGTCTGCGCAAAACCCACACCGGCGGCGACCCGCAAAAACAGTATATCGTCGAGGCCAAGGGCGGCGGGGCGACCGTGCTGGACTTCGACGGCGACGGCGACTTTGATATCTACTGGGTCAATGGCGCCGCCCTCGACACGCCGCGCCAAGGCGGCGGCAACGCCCTCTACCGCAACGACGGATCCGGCTTCACCGATGTCGCCGCTCCCACCGGCGCCGAGGGGCGGGGTTGGGGCATGGGAGCCGTCAGCGCCGACTACGACAACGACGGCGACGCGGACCTCTACATAACCAGCTTGCAGGAAAACATACTCTATCGCAACGACACTGGCGCGAATCCGCGCTTCCTCGATGTCGCCGCCCAGGCTGGTGTAGCCATACCCAACTGGAGCACGGGCGCGGCGCTGGCCGATTGTGATTTGGACGGCGACCTGGATCTCTACGTCGCCAATTATCTGGATTTCGACCGCGAAGAACATCCACCACTGGGAGCGCACTGGCAAGGAGTCGAGGTCTTCGTCGGTCCTAGAAGTCTAACCGCGGCCCAAGATGTCTTTTATCGCAATGAGGGCGACGGCACATTCTCCAATGCTACATTCGACGCCCGCTTGTCCCACCCCTCGCCAGGGTATGGCTTAGGCGTCCTCTTCGCCGATTACGACCTCGACGGCTATCCCGACCTCTTCGTCGCCAACGACTCCAGCCCGAACTTCCTCTATCGAAATAGAGGTGACGGCCGCTTTACCGATCTATCCATCCCGGCCAATATCGCCTACAGCGCCGCGGGCAAAATCCAAGCGGGCATGGGCGTGGCCTGGGGCGACTACGACAGCGACGGCGACCCGGACATTTTAGTCAGCCATTTCGAAGGCGAGTACAATACGCTATACCGCAACGATGGCAACGGCCGATTTGCCGATATCACTGCAAGCGCCAACCTCGTCGAGCCCAGTTTGCCCTATGTCGGCTTCGGAGCAAATTTTTTCGATTACGACAACGACGCGGATCTGGACCTGTTTGTAGCCAATGGCCACGTCTATCCCCAGATCGATCAAGCCGGCAGCGGCAGCAGCTATGCCCAGGTCGATCATTTATTCGCGAACGACAACGACGGAACATTCCACTTGCGGCCAAACACCGACCTCGCAGATACAGCGCGGGTAAGTCGCGGATCCTGCACAATCGACTACGACAACGACGGGGATATCGACCTCTTCGTCGCCCACCTCAATCGCCGTCCCTCGCTATTGCGCAACGATGGCGGCAATCGAAAAAACTGGTTGGGCATCGCGCTCGTCGGCAAGACCAGTAACAAAGACGGCATCGGGGCAAGGGTGCGGCTTGTCGCCGGAGAGCGGGCGCAATTTAGGGACGCGATTCGCGGCAGCAGCTTCCTCAGCAGCGAGGCCCCGCGCTTGCACTTCGGCCTGGGATCTAACCAGCACATCGACACCCTAGAAATACGCTGGCCCACCGGTAGCATGCAACGTCTGATTAATCTGCCAGCCAATCAGTATCTACTAATAGAAGAAGAGTAAGCCATTGAACATGGACCGGCGATATCCGCGCAAAAAATATAGGGCGATGGGGCTGTTTCCCCTGTTGTATTTTCTCGTATTAAGCATCTTACCCACCATCGCGCAAGAGCATTCGGACCCTCTCACCATCACGCACGTGCGCGGAAATATCTATATGTTGCAAGGCCCCGGTGGCAATATCGCGCTCTCGTTGGGCGACGACGGGACCCTTCTAGTAGACAGCAAATTCGCCGACGTGGCCGACCAGATCCGCACCGTCATCGACTCCTTGAACGGCGGTGAAATCGGCTATATCCTCAACACCCATTTTCACGGCGACCATGTTGGCGGCAACAAGGCCCTGGGCCAAGGGGCACCGATCATCGCCCACCGCAATGTCCGCCGACGCCTGCTGACCCGTCCCAGTATAGACCAGCGCTACGTGCCCCCGACCCCCGAGTCGGACTGGCCGACGCTTACCTTTGACCGCACCCTCTCGATCTATTTCAACGGCGAAGAGATCAGGGCGGTCCACTTTGACAACGGACACACCGACGGCGATATCGCCGTCTTCTTCACCGACTCCAATGTCATACACTTGGGGGATCTCTTTTTTAATCAGCTCTTCCCCTTTGTCGACTTGGACTATGGAGGGGACGTCGAAAACCTCGCACGGCACATCGACCAACTCGCCGACAGCTTACCGGCTGACAGCAAAATTATTCCCGGCCATGGCCCACTCGCCACGCTCGACGATCTACAGACCTATCGGCGCATGTTGCAACAGACACTGAGCACCGTGCGCGAAGGCATCGCCGCCGGCAAAAGCATCGACCAGATCCAGAGCGAGGGATTGGCCGAGCAATGGACAC
>DQLG01000752.1 GCA_015660315.1 Candidatus Latescibacterota bacterium | reverse complement strand
TTCAGTTGAGTTAGCTGAGGGCGCAATTCTTACGGTATACTACTTTACTGGCCGGGATGGGATTACCCATGTAGTGGCTACTAAGTGGTGGCTGGAGGAGAACGAAGTATAATAGAAAGAAAAAGGTGATTTTGGATCGCCGAATTTTATAATTTTAATGTGGTTAGATTTCCTTCAAAGCTTTCTACGTGCGGTGCGTACAGTGTTCTTAAGCGGCGTATGGAAGCCGGATCGCTCAGCACCGCGACCAGGCGAAGCCGACCATCACAGGTCGGACACCGCGTCATATCCACGGAGAAGACCCGCGCCAATAAAGCCGCCGAGTCGACGGCGAGAGCGGGCAACGGTAGATCCCCCACCGTGACATACCCGTGGAGGCAGAACGGCTGGGCACAAATCGCCATTATGGCCGTCCCAATCTCGGCAGATAGATTGGGCCATCGGGCCATTGCCTTTTCAAGGTCGCCGGGGAGTTGGTGCTCTTGCTAAGTGCAAGGATCTGTCGGGCTTATGTTCTGAAAGTGCATGGTCTTGTTTAGCCCTTTGATCGGCTGCCGATCCTGATTGCCATCGTCTTGCCCCGCCCCGGGCTTTTTAGGTGCCTTCAGCGAAAGTATGTTGGAGCTTAATTTAGTAAGGGCATAGCATCCGCTACCCCCCCGGCTAATACTTTGAGTGAAAATAGGCTTGCTACTCGTTTCGCCTCGCCGATGCAAGACTTCGATCTCGACGGGTTGGTCCACCGGCTGCGCAAGTGTTTCGTCTTCTCGGTTTGCATCGCTGCGGCGCTGCACCTGGCGGTCGTGGGGATTCATTGTCAACTACATGCATATCGCCAAACAGGCGGAACAACAAAAGATCCTGATGGCGCCCCATATAAAAATGGTAACTGGAGAAGATGGTCATGACTACTAACTGCAAGATTGTCATAGTCGGTATCGGAAACGCCAGCTTTGGCCCCAAAACTCTTACTGACATATTTATCGAACGTGAGTTAGCAGGAAGCACACTGTGCCTTGTCGACATAAACTCGGAAGCTCTTAATGCCATGGGGCAATTGGCCAATAAAGTTGTAAGTCGTCTGCGTCAAAAACGACGCCGTGCGTCGCTGATGCGAATGTCGCCGATGTGCCCAAACCAGTGGCCATACCCCAAGAAATTGACCTTGCCGCCGTAGCGGCTATGGCCAGCGGGCCTCGTCGACACGCTGAACTGCGCCCCGTGGCCAGCCCTGTCGTTGACAAGCGGCACGCCGTCCGCGCATGCCAGGCTCCAGATCAGCCGCCCGTCCAACCACAGCTCGTGGGTGTCCGTTGCGTACTCATACTGCCACGCCACGTGGTGCCATTGCGAGTCGGACACGCAGCAGGCATCAGGGTCGCCTGCGACGATGCCTTGTGGGTATTTCCACGGCCCGAGCCCCTCCCACCGGTGGCCCGCCGACGCAAAGGTGACGCCTGGCGCTAGGGTGCTGCCGTCCGGCGAGTTATGCGTCGAGAGAAAGAGCTCCCAGACGCCTTGTTCGGAGCTGTCAAAGGAGCCGCAGATGTGACCAAAGTCAAAGGTCCGGCCGTAGCGATCAACCTTGATCTGGTTGTCACCGACCCGGAACCATGCTTCCACGCACCAGGCTTCTGTGCACCGGCGCAAGTCGGCTATATCGCCCGCCTCTGCGGGGGTTGCGAAGCCCCACTCGCCGCCACCGCACTCCCACGGGTAGCGACCCCAGTCTGGGAACCACTCGCGCGTGTCGCCTGCCATGTTGACCCAACTCAGGGTCAAGGAGTCATCTCCGGCTAGGCCGGCGCGGTCCACAATCATCTTGCCATCGTCACCCTGCCAATCCCACAGCGCCTGCGTGTGCTCGTCAACCTCAAGCTCGCGCAGGCCGGGAGCCAAGATCCGCAGTGCGAGGGGGGTCTGGTCGACAGCGGTGCTCGTGGTGGCGCTCGCCTCGAGTGTCAACCGCTCAACGGTTCCACAGCAGCTCTCGGGCGGGGTCCCTGTGATGCACCAGCCGCCAACGTCATCGCATTCCTGCAGCGATAGCCACGGCGGGAACACGCCCTTGGACTGCCAGCGTACTGAGGGGCCGAGGGTACCGCTGTCGAGGGCGGCGCTGTACGGCCGCCCACCGAAGGCTGGCGGCAGCGAGCGCGTGGCCAGCCGCCCTTCGACCACAGCGAGCGTGAACGGCTGTCGTGCCTGCTGGCCGTCGATTGCGGTGACCAGCACGGTGAAGGCTGTCGTCCCGGGCACCGTTGGCACGCCGTGCACGACACCTTGCAGCCGATCGAGCTGCAGACCTTGCGGGAGCGCCGCCGGTTGCTCGTTGTCGAGCAGGGCAAATGACGCGGCGGTGCCGCCTTCCACGACCACCGCTGCGCGATAAGGCACTTGCACGGTGGCATCCGACAAGCTGGCCGGGTGTGCACGTGCAGCAGCGCGTTGATTTTCGGTGGACGGCCCGCTGCGCTCGTTGTAGTGCAGGTGGCCGTAGGTCGGCACGATCCGCAGCGCGGGCGCGACCGGCAGCCGCAGCACGCGTGAGATCCGCAGGCCGGCCAGCTCGCCTTCGAACGAGCACCAGCCGAGGTAGAACGGCGGGTCCTGCGAGTGAACGACGCCACCCACCATGAATGGAATCGTGTTGCCGACCACGGGGCCAACGACGCGCGTCTCTGGCGCGCGCCCGGACCAGACCACCGCCCCGTCAACAAACAGCCAGTGAGCTTCGTCCAGCTTCCGCCACTGCCACGCGATGTGATGCCAGCCCTCGCCCTCCAGCCCGGTGCGGCTGACGGCCGTAGCGTCGGCCAACCCGCAGAAAAATGGCCCGCGCGTTCCCTCGAGCCCGGTGAGATCGCTGAAGTCGCGGTGGCCAGATTGACCCAAGTTGCGCGCTTGTGGCATCAGCCGGCCGTCCTGCGGCTGCTCGCGGGTGCCGTCGTGTAGCGAGAAGCTCCAGCCTTTGCGCTGGCCGGTCGGCAGGCTGAAGCCGTCCTCGTCGGTGCCGCAGATTTGCGCCGTCGTGCGCGGGTGCTCGCCGCCGAGTTCCGCCCCCCAGGGCCCGGTGTAGCGGACCCAGGCCTCGACCGTGTACTCGTCGGGGCAGCGGCGCAGCTCCAGCGCGTCGTGATTGACGGGGCCCACCAGAACGTTCGCGTCGTCATTGCTGCCGCGCTCGAAGCGGATGACGGGGCCGAGCCCTTCGACCAAGCCCCAGAGAGCTCGCTTGTGGGCGCGGAGCGTCAGCGCTGGGTCGGTGGCTTCGTGGCACTCGTCACCGGCGCCCTCGTCGAACCGGTACAGCGCCACCGTGTCCGCGTCCTGCTCGAAGCGCCGCGGGAAGATCTTCTCCGTCATTATAGAAATCGGTGCCTGATTCATGGCTTTCTCGCACTTCTAACATGGTATTGCCCGACCCGAACAACAGGCGCGAGGAGTAGACTATGCGGTTTATCAGATCAAACAAGCGTACCGCCACGTCCGCATCTTCGACGCGCTGAGGTACTAAAGTATCCATTAGGCTGGGCACCATTCTGGTCTGAATTTCATGCCCAGTACCCTTTGGGCTTTTTTTGTACTTATGACACTGGAGTTATCTTCCAGTTGGCCGCGGATTGGGATTTTCCCTTTGCCAAAATTGCGCTCGATCAGTTCCTTGGTTGGCTCGTCAAAGCGTGTGGTCTGTTGGGCCAAGAGGAAAGCTTCGTAGCCCTGAATGTCGGCGACGACAAAGGATGATGGAGACTCCTCGTAGGGGACTCGGTCGGTGCCTAGGACCTCGTAGCCGCGATCGAGTAAGAGCTGAACTACACGTCGGCCTAGCCTACCGGCAGCCCCCGTAACCAGGGCCATAATCTATTCTTTCGTTTCGAAATGATAGCACCCTATGGGCCAGGTGCTGTAATGAACACTGACGTATCTCCCGCCACTTTTTTATGCCCCTCTCGCCTCTGCCAGCAGCTGGTCGCACCGTCGGCGCAACCGGTCCAGATCTTTAGCATAGGCTGGGTTTTGGCACATATTCTGTGTTTCATCCGGATCCGCTTCTAGGTCGAAGAGCTCCTCGTAGAGCGGGTTTTGGGTAAAATAACGAATGTATTTCCATTTATTGCTACGGACCCCTTCGCTTGGGGGAATGACGATATTAGGTGTGTTGAAAAGATGCTCGCAGAAAAAATCATCCCGCCAGGCAGGGTTTTCGCCGCGCAGCAGTGGCACTAGACTATTTCCCTGCACCATGGGTGGCACTTCAAGCCCGGCCAGTTCCAACATAGTTGGCGACAGGTCTATATTGAGGGCTAGTTGGTCGGACACAATGCCCTGTGCCGGCGCATCCGGCCGTAGATCGCAAACAACCAGGGGTACGCGCAGCGAGCCTTCGTAGAGCAGCCAGCAGTCCGAGTAGCCGCGCTCACCAATCATGAAGCCGTGATCCGAGGTGAAGATGATGACTGTATTGTCGGCCAGCCCCCAGCGTTCAAGCTCGGTGACAAAGCGCCCTACCATGCGATCGACGGCACTGATCATACGCCAATACCCCTTTACGTTGCGCTGGTAGTTTTCGGGGCTATTAAAACGAGTGTGCCAACGTTTGCGGTTCTCGTTTTGTTGCAAAAATGGCGGCAGCGCGGCAAAGAAAGCTGGATCGGCGTTTGCAGGCGACGGAATGGTTACTGCTTGGTAGAGCTCGTCTTCAGCTTGGGGCCAGATATATTGGCGTGGGTCGCCGTCTTGGGCGTGGGGGGCGTTGAAGCTTACCGAAAGGCAGAAGGGTTGTTCGGCCGGGCAGGCACGCAAAAAGTCGATCACTTTCTCGCCGGTGATTTCGGTCAGGTGCTTGTGCGAGCCGTCTTCCTGGCTAATCCAGTAGCCTTCTTCGGTCCAGTGTTCGAAATTGTCAAAGACATCGAACATCTTGGCCAGGGTCTCCTCTTCGTTCTCCAATAACAGCTTGCCGTAGGATTCAATGCCCAATTTGCCGATCAGTCCGGTGTAATAACCGGCCTGACGCAACAAGGTCGGATAAGCGATATCGGTGAATTCGGTGCGAAAAGGCGGTTGCACGAAGGTGAAGTCGTGGCGCCGCCGGTAGAGGCCGGTGAGAATGCTGGCCCGGCTGGCGGCGCAAATGGGCGTGGTGGCGAAAGCGTTGGTGAAATTGGTGCCTTGGTCCGCCAAACGATCTAGGTTGGGGGTGTGGATAAGGGGATTGCCGGCGCAGCCTAGGGTGTCCCAACGTTGGTTGTCCGTTTGGACAAAGAGGATATTCGGAGGCTTGCTGGGCATGTGATCTTTCTCCCGGAAATAGATTAAAAATTGGATCGCACTAATTCTACCCTAAGGGCATTCGCAAGGAGTCAACGTGGGCCAGTCTGAGGAAGAAATGACCTATTCCGGCCGCGCCGCAAAAGAAATCTGGTGAATAGAGGCCGGGTTCATCGCCCTACCAGATATCACCTATTGGACTAGGCTTGCGATAGGCTAGGATCTGCCTGGCGAATTTGGCGCTCGTTCTAACCAGAGTGACTCTTGGGTACGTTGGTAGAGTTCTAAAAAGAGCTCGGCATTACCGGCCAGGCCGTGGCATTGTATTGGGCTTTGGCGGAAGAGACTTTTCATTCATTGCCGCTTAGTCTTGGATGGTGGATTCGGGTAGCGATCAGCCCGATACTCGCCATAGGCAAGGGTGGATTATTGATAGTCTTTGGCAATTACAAAGGCCATTTCTTGCGCATGGATGGCGGGTAAGAAAGAGTTTTCGGCCGTAGTGGTCAAGGTTTTCAAGAGTTTATCCAGATATTTTCGGCACCTGACGGCGAGCCCGGGAAGGGCTGTGGGGTCCTGGAGTTGGTGGCGTGATCTTCGATAATTGACCCAGTTTGTGTGTGGGTATTTCTTAGACGCGGGCAGCTACCTGATTTGCTCCACTGAGGGCGAGACTATTTCTTAATCGATAAGGGGTAGACTCATGAAACAAAAACAGCACAGTAGCGAAGAGACATCCGTATTGTACGGCAGGCCGAAACCGATGAAACGATCGGCTCGGTTTGCCGTGAGCATAATGTTTCCAAAGCGACGTTTATAGGCGCACCACCTCAACCAGGTGTGGACCTGGGATTTTATTTTCGATCGGACCGATAAAGGCACTACGTTGAAAATGTTGACGATGCTCGATGAGTGTTCGCGCCGCTGTTTAGCCATCCGAGTCGAGCGCCAAATTAAGTCCGAGCATGTGTTGATGACTTTAGGGCCAGCGATGAGGACGTATGGTATTCCACGCTATATCCGTAGCGATAATGGATCTGAATTCATCGCGCAAAAGATCCAGGCATAGCTTAGAGAAAACCAGATTTTAACACGGTATATCAATCCAGGCAGCCCATGGCAAAACGGCTATATTGAAAGTTTTCACAGTCGTTTTCGTGACGAATGCCTCAGCCGAGCAATGCGACTGAATCTGCGCGAAGCACGAGTAGTAATCGCGGCTTGGCGCAACATGACAAGCGAGAAAGACCCCATAGTCGGCTGGGCTATCTTAGCCCGGAAGGCTTTTTAGCGAACCAAGAAGTCTCACCCTAACTGGGCCAAAATAGATAGGCCTCTCAGTGGGAATAAATATGCCTCCTCAGTCTGAAATCAAAGGCACCAATATTCAACAGCTCAAGGCGGGTGGTGCCATCACCGTCGCTGCCACCGTGCACGCCACTGAGGCACGATGCGAGGCCATGCAGCCCGTCGTGTCTCAATGGCAACCTTTGTCGACGCCTCATTTCGCCGCCTACGACGCGACGACGACGGATGGGCTGATCTGCGCCGGTTATTATGGGGCCGTCTTTGACGGTCGCCATATCTATGGCTGTCCCATCCGTTCACACAGAGAGCGGGACAGCGTCCACGGACATATTTTGCGTTGCGATACACATGGCGACTTCCACGATCCGTCCACCTGGGAAGCCTTTGACGCAGGTGGCACGGATGGACTGAATACGGTGTGCTACTATGGTGCAGCCTTCGACGGACGTCACGTGATCTTCGCACCTCGTGATGACAGTCACGGCTACCACTCTCGGGTCCTGCGCTATGACACACAGGGTCCTTTCAAGGATGCGGATGCGTGGTCGGCCTTCGACGCGGATCTGCCACATTCGGCCCAGGGCGCTGCCTACGATGGCCGGCATGTCTACTTCTGCCCTGGCTACGAGAGCGTCCCAGGCGAACCGATGACTGAGAGCCTTCTCAGTGGCAAAGTCATGCGCATGGATACATCGGCCGACTTCAAGGACGCTACCAGCTATCGCGTCTTTGACACGACCGTGTTGGGCCCTGAGGCGGCCTGTTTCGATGGCGGCGCCTTCGATGGTCGCTTCGTCTACTTCGTGCCATTGCTTCATGGTGTCGTCGTGCGCCATGACACGCAGGGCCCTTTCGACGATGCAACCAGCTGGGAGGCCTTCGACGCTCGTGCAGTGGGTCTAGGGATGAATGTCGGTGCCGTCTTCGATGGACACTGGCTGTACTTCTGCGCCTATGGTCATTCGTCGATGGTTCGCTACGACACGCGCAAACCCTTCACCGATCCGAGTAGCTGGCAGCAGTATGATGCAGCCCATACGGATGGAGTCGACACGGGTGGATTTGATGGTGGGTTCTTTGATGGACGCTACGTCACCTTCTGCCCGTGGACACGCACACCACCCCCAGGTGAGGCAGGTTACCATTGCAACTATCTGCGCTACGACACGACGCGATCCTTTGCTGAGTCAGCTGCGTGGTCGGGATACGACGCCAGTGCGACCGATGGGCTTGAGTCACTAGGCTACAACGCCGGGGCTTTCGATGGTGGGTCGTTCTATGCAGCACCGCTCTATGCGGCGGATGGGGAGGCTTTTCACGGACGGATGATGCGCGTTGACACCCTCGGTGGGGATGGGGCTTTCAGTCTGCGATTCTGCGACTATGGTCACAATGGTGGCCTGTGCGCCGCGGTGCCCGGACCGAGTTTTCTGGTTAATACGGAGGGTGGCGTTCGCAGTGTGGCGACACACCAACCCTTGGCGTCCGGTGTTCACCATCTGGTCGGTGTGTACGACGGTGCGTCACTGCAGTTGTGGGTCGATGGCCGACTGTTGGCACAACGCGAGGCGAAAGGGGACCTGCTTGCACCAAATATTCCTGTTACGATCGGGCATCTCGGCGGCGGCGGCGCGAACTTCGATGGCCAGATTGAGGGAGTCGTCGTCGCATCAAAGGCGTGGACTCCCGAGCAGATTCGACAGGCCTTCGAGCAACAGCGCGGTTGATTGCTGTTCGTCGTGCCCGGAAGGGTGTCTTCATGTAACGTAAGCCGTTAGCAGTGTGAAACCCTTTAAAATTACCGAAAAAATGCCCTTAAAATTGATATTGGGCGCATCGTTAACAGCCGCTAAGAATGCAGCGCGATGATCAAAGGCTATTGTTGCCACATGAGCCGGTTAAATAAACATAGAGATAGCATTGCAATCTGTTATCCATACGTAGACGAGTACCACGAGCAGGGTTATATGTCGTCGTGGATGATGCCGTGGACCCGGATATGATGGATAGAGGCTGCAGGTCGACGGGTGCGCGACAAGATCCGTGCTGGCGAGGTGGACGTCCATTCCATTCTGGGTGAGAACCGAGAGCCCCAGGTCGTTTGGGGACTCATTGCCCCCGAGTTCGGCGAGCCCATTTTTGCGGAATATTTGATATCCGGGCCGGTCGAAGCCTATACTCATGCTTTTTTAGGGCAGGAATTGCGCTTGGGATGGGCAGTCATTTTTTGCACCGGCAACCAGGTTCCCTACGACAGTACTTGGCACCGCGACCTGGGGAGTGCGAACGATTGAGGTTAAGCGGGGCCAGACCGTGTTCTGGAACGGCAAAACTATCCACCGGGGGGTCGCTCCAGAGGGCTTGAAGGAACGGATGTCTCTGCACGGGGGCATGGCCGAGTACCGGGAGGAGGATCCGCTCGAAGAGAAATTAGACGAGCGTTTTAGGTGGAGATTATCCCTTAATATTCGCGAAAACCTGCCCGCGAAGATGCAACTCTACTACGATCGCTGGCGGGCCTTGCAGTCGGTCTGAGTGTAAAAATTCCTTAAACGCACTGCTATTATCGCGCTTGGTTATGGAAATGCCCAATGTGCTCCGCGTCACATCCTTGCTCCACGACCTAACCAATTTTATATTATACCTATTGTGCCACGTTATCCGGTCAAGTCGGTTGTCCGACTACGTGCAATCCATTCTTTGGAAAAGTAGCCATTGTGATCAAATTCAAATACAATCTTTTCTCACGGCCGCCGCTGTAGCCGTTTTGCCCTTAATAGCGGGGTGCAAGCGACTAATTGGGTTCTTTGTGACGACGAATCGACAGACGAAGCCTTGGTCCTCAATAATGGTGGAGCCCACGACGGCGAGCAGCATATATGTCAAGACGAACATGGTCACATTGCTACGACCGAGGGTTCGCAGGGCGCTCGTATATGCTCGACAGCAAAAGGGAACCCTAAACAATTCTACGTCTTAGTTGATCAACAACCGCCCTTTTCGCCGAGTGAAGATAGCAGCGATAAAGGTCGTGCAGCGACCTTGTCGATGGTTTCGAGCGGAATGCAATTGACTGTAGGTCGTTCGAGGCTGGTCTCCGCCTTCTCAAATCGCCTAGAGAAATATATTCAGAGGGACGGATGCGGTTTATTTTCTGTGCAATAGGGCTACTGGCCTGCCATCAAGATCTAACTCGCCAACCAACAAAAACGGATTATACCTACCTCTCAGTAAGTCGGGGAGGCGGCATCACCGGCTTAGTTACTGGATGCGACTTACAGCCACAAGGCCAGATTCGCAGATGGGAAAAGTCGGCCTCCGGACGGGTAGACAGTTTGCAGTCTTTCCCTGTTTCGCTGCAGTCTATCGAGCAACAAGTAAAGCAACTCAAGAGCTTTGCCCCGCTGCAAGAGATAGGCAATATGACCTACCGTGCTGAGCTTCTATTAGGCGACTCAACTTATGTGTGGACCTGGACTGCAGATCAGGAGCTAACGGCCTGGTATGTGGATACCCGCAATCTATGCCGAGCCACAGTCGCCGATTCGACAGACCAAAGAATGGAGTAAAATCCTTGTCTAAAATTACAATTAATTACCGAAGCGCAATGGCCGCAGCAATAAGCCTAACCCTCTTCTTAGCCTTGCCGACGCTAGCCGGACCACACGGTAAAACAGTCAAGCCCGTGCGCACCGCGCAGCAAAGCAGCACCAGGTTGTTGCATATGCCCACCAATCAACCGCTGCACCCTAGCGCTGGGTTACTACGTAGCCAATTAACTGCCAGAAAACGTCTAACGAACAGTTCGGACTGGAAAGTGCGGCGCGATAAACTACAACAGACACCGATCTTTATCGAATTTGACCGTCCGGTTGTTGCTGCCGGCAAAAATGCTGCAACCCTTAGTGCAGATGCCGTATTAATCAATTTCGTCGCGGAACACCGGACCATTTTCAAACTGGTCGATCCACAGGCAGAATTACGTCACGCAATGACTCGCGTTGACGCTGCTGGTAGGCGACACGTCCAACTTGCGACCCACTACAACGGTGTACCTATCTGGGGCGCCCAGCTGGTAGGTCATCTGGACGACAAAGGTGGTCTATATGCCATTAATGGACGCTATCGCAGTACGCCGCATTACATCGATGAATTTAAGCCGAAAATACCTAGAGAGGTTGCGATTGATCGCGCGCGAGCGGATCTGGCCTCTCGGCAACCGATTAAAGCGTTGAGTTTTCGCAGTCGACAACTACTGAAATACTACGCTCCAAATGCCGAGCTTTGCCTATGGAGTCCCAAGCCAGAAGCTCCTCTGCGGCTAACTTGGGTAGTCGAAATACGACCGAATATCTATGAACGCTGGCGATACTTTTTTGATGCAATAGATGGCCAATTAACCGCAAGGTATCAGGCCTCT
>DQLG01000594.1 GCA_015660315.1 Candidatus Latescibacterota bacterium | reverse complement strand
CTTCGGCTGCACCGATTGATCCACTATCACCCATCAGCGGATCGAGACGCGTATAGGCCCCTTCGACAAAACCGCCCAGCACCTGCCGGTCCCTCACCCGGTCGACGAATCCGACGCACCCGCATATATCGCTGACAACGCTTATCGTGCCGAAAGTCATAGGTTCGATCTGGGCTATACCAAAGGGCTCGTAAATCGACTGCCCGAATTCGACGTCACTGCCCCGGCGCAAATCGGTGAATGCGGCGTCTGGCGCCAGAAACTCGCCGCAACTTTGCCGATCCCAACCGAATTGGTTTACAAAGAGCGTTTTGATCGCGCGCGAACGGCCGTTAAAAGCGCGAACCTGCAAATCAAATTCCAGTTCTCCACCGCTCAAGTCGGCGCCGCCCTCGCGATGCACCGACGGCCAACCATAAGCCCCCATCCGGCGCACCTCGTCCGCGCTACGCCGTCCCGTCTCGGTCGCCAAAACAATAAAGAGCGCCTGCTCACCGCGTTTATGCAACTCGCGATCCAAGTGGTCGAGCACCAGCAGATCGCGCCACAAGCCCTTGCTTTTGACCAAACGGGTCACGTGGGTAAAGACCAGATCCGGAGTCCAGCCCAATAGTTGAGCGCCGCTTGCCTGTAATTTTCGCCGCGCCTCTTCCCGATCCGCAAAAGGCACATCCACCGCAGGCACTCCATTGTACACTAGGTCTATAGCGCGTGCGGCGAATTCGGGACCGAGAAAACGCAATTCCTCCACCACCCAGTCTCCCACGGCCAGCACCGCGTCAAGACGCCAAGCTTCACGGACTAATGCATGTTTGAAATACGCGTCCTGCGGACCAAACACCTCATCAATATACAGACCCTCCGCCCGCGCCCGGCGCAATGCATTGTAAAAAGCGATATCCCGCCCCGGCCCCTCTTCGACCAAGGGACGCACCGTAGCTACTTCATGCGCATAGAACAGCGTTTTACAGGCAGGGCTACCACTGAGTTGGGCCTTAAAAGCTGTGCCCAACCCCATAAACTCATGGGCCAATAACATAAAGGGCTCGGCGCCGACAAGCGCTTGCACTGCGGCAAAACCAGGCTCGGCCAAACGCAAATACTGTTCATATTCCCAGTGGTGTTCATAGCGCTGCGAATCTATACCGAAATGCTGAAATAGCGCATGTTTGAAGTCATTCAGCCCATGCGGTGGATACCGCACGTCGACGAGCAAAACTTCCGGACGCGCCTGACGACCATCCTGGCTCAACAAGCGACGCCCGTAGATCAAGCGCACACCAAAATCGAATTCGACGCGGCTCAACACATCGGCCACTTCGCCGGTGCAAATCTGCCGATCCGCGTCGTAGAGCACTTCCCCCTCCGGCCCCAGCGGTTGTTCGGCACCGGGATCACTTAGCGGACCGAGCAGGATAGTGCGTTGGCAATGATCCCGATAACTGTCGGCAGTAATTAAACCGCGCAACACCGTGCCGATTCCACCGGCCTGCTGCACCGCCTCGTGTGTAACATGCACAAGTATCGTCATACCTTATTCCCTTATATCTTATGCTTTTTCGAGCCGTCAAAGGGCCACCCCGCAAACCATCCGCCGCGTCCTCGCTCACAGCCTGCTTGGCAACGATCGCGCATATTTGCGATACTAGAAAAAATACGCCACCATAGACCTGCTGTCTACTCGGTGTTTCCATTGCCGGCACCTCTCTTTGCGCTTATCTTGAGAGCTAGGGGAAGTACTTGAAAATGCCCGACATAAATGCCATAATCCATGAGCCTTCCGGCGTACCGCGCAACGAGTGGCCGCTTATTCTCGGCCTGCCCTTTGCCGCCGGTGTCCTGCGCAATCCAACCCAGATCGCAATAAGCGATGGCGCCGAGCGCCCTTTGCCCGCTTCCGCTAAGACATTGGCTACTTGGCCCGATGGTTCGATAAAATGGGCTCTGCTCGATACCCAAGCCAGCCTCGGTCCAATGGAACGAGCTACTTATCATATCCACACAGACACGCAAACGGCAACCGCGCCGCTCGAAACCCCGCTTATTAGTAAAAGCGAAGAGGCCACGATCGAGATCGGCACCGGTCCGCTCACCGTGCGGCTCAATCGCCGGGGGACAAAACTTTTTGGCGCACTAGACCATGCCGGGCGCCCCTTACTTACGACGAATCACACGGCCGATTTCATCGCTGCCGACGAGAACAACACCCATTATCCAGGCTTGGTCGAGGACGCTGTAGTCGAAGAACAGAATCCACTGCGCATAGTCGTCAAAGTAGCAGGAGGATTTGTTGCCGACGACGGCACCCGCCTACTCGGTTGGCAAGCGCGTCTCTATTTTTTTGCCAACCAGCCCTTTTTCAAGATCTACCACACCTTCATCCACGATCAACCCGCCCCCTATGTCCAGCTAAACCGCCTGCGCTTCACGCTCCCGCTGGCCCTAGAAGGCGAGCGACAAGCTGCCCTAGGAGCACGGCAATCAACTTTCGCACATGGCGCCGAACCGCAATCGCAAGACCAGCCCCACTCGCTAATCCAACACGGCCTTAATCGCTATAGCCTTATCGGCCGCGAGCGGATCGACGGCCGCGGCAACGCCCACGGCTGGGTCCACCTCGCCGACGCCACGACCGGCGTGACGATCAAGCTGCGGCATCCTTGGCAAAACTACCCCAAAGCCTATACCGCCGACCACGCGGGATTGAGCATTGACCTCTACCCCGATCTCAGCGCATTTGAGCGGCCAATGACCGAGCCCGGCCGACGCGCGACCGAGATTGGCCAGACCGAGGGTGTTCGTTACGATGGACCTTTGCGCATCCCACAGGGCATGGCCAAAACACACGAAATTTTTGTCCACTGCAGCCCACCGGGACAGGACGCACGCCAAATCGATGCGCAATGTTTGGCCTTTGAGGAACCGCTGCTCTTGCAGCTACCCTCCGAATACTACGCCACGACCGGCGCATTGGGCCCCTTCCACCCCTTTCGCGAAGAACATTGGCCGCTTGAACTAAAAATCCGCCGTTTCTGCCAAACACCCAATGGCCTCGGTCTAATCGACTACGGCGACCAGGTTCACTACGAGCCCGAGGGCGACACCCTCAAGACGCGTACTAGTAAAAACCTCGCCTACGAACTCCCGCGCTCGATATTGCGCCAGTATCTGCGCTCCGGCGAGCAAACGCTTTTCCGCGATGCGGAAGCAGCAGTCAGCCACCTGATCGATGTCGACACCGTACACTTTTCCAGCGAGCACCCGGAGTGGGTCGGCGGCCCCCACTGCCCGCAATCGCAAAACCACCACTTCGCCGACACCGACGAAAAAGACCCCATCGGCGCAAAAACCAGCCACACCTGGCTCGGCGGCTTGCTCGACTTTTATTTCCTTACCGGCTATCGGCCAGCGCTAGAGGCCGCCGAGGCCTGCGCCGATTTCTGTCGCCGCCAAGCCCCCTATGCTTGGAAACAACAACTGACCCCTGAGATCTGCGACCGAGCGCTCGCCACAGATCAGGACTGGCCCTTCAGAACTGAGGTTGCCGGTTGGGCGCTCAACGCCATGGGCACCTATTACGCAGCCTTTCGCGATGAGCGTTTCCTGCGTTCAATGGAAGCTCTGGTCGATCTTTTTGAAACTTGGCAGGACGAGGAGGGGCGTTGGCGCACACAAATCGGCAGCTTCAACCGCGGCGCGGTTCCCGCGCTGAACGCCTCCGTCCTTCAGGGTCTGCAACATTACTACCAGGGCACTGGAGATATCCGCGCCCACCGCCTACTCCTGCGCGGAACCGGATTCCTCGTCGAAAAAGCACGCACTAGAGAAGGCCTGTTCTACCGTCTGGAAAGCCCCATCGGCGACGAATCGGATCCGGCGGCCGCCCTGCTATTAGAGCCATTGGCTTTCGTCTACCGCGAAACTGGCGATGCGCAAATCCTCGAAGCCGGCTACCGACTGTTTCGCGATCTAGTCGACACCAACCAGGTCGCCCCCTATATGCTCAAAGACCTCTTCGCCTTTATGCCATTACTCGAAGAGCAGGGCCTACTCGACGCATACCGTTCCCCCACCCCACAGCAAGCCCCGCAAACGCGAACCGGACCAGCAGCCTGAGCCTATCTGACTCAGTTTTCCCCGCCGCATTCATCGGCATGTTGTACGCGCTGGTCCAGTTCCTAGTCGTCTACCACTTTCGCCACCTCAACAACAACACGCTCTCGGCCCAGCACGCTTTGCAGAAAACACAACTACGCCTACACGCCCTGGACGAAAAGCGGCGGGGTGATCAAAGACGAACTCAGCCGCTTACAAGAAAAAAATAAGTGCCTGCAGGCTCGCCTAAAAAGCAATAGCGAGGCGTTTGACACCCTCGCGCTTGATCTCGAAATTTTGCAGGAGGAGAAGAATTCGCTCGAGGCCCAAGAAACCTGCATCGGCAATCTCGAACAGTTCAATACGGTAACCGTCAAAAAAGAGAAAAAATGACCATCATTGCATCGAACCCACCAGCCGCTTACGAACAACTAGTCGATCTGGCATTGCGCGAGGACTTGGGCGCGATTGACGTTGAAGCCGATCTGACCGCGGCCTCGACGGTGGCCAAAGACGCCGAAGACAGCGCCCGCATCATCGCCCGCCAAGCCGGTATTAGTGCCGGTATCGAAGTCGCCCGCGCCGTCTTCGCCCGCTTAGACGAAGGCATCCGTTTCCTACCCCAAGTCAAGGACGGCACACCAGTCGCGGCGGACGAGGTGTTGATCCGTCTCGAGGGACGGGCCCGGGCGTTGTTGGCCGGCGAACGCTCCGCGCTCAATTTTCTCCAACAACTCTCCGGCGTCGCCACCCTCACCGGCCTGTTCGTCAACGCTATCGAGGGCACCGCCGCGCGCATTACCGACACCCGCAAGACCACCCCGGGCTGGCGCCAACTGCAAAAACGGGCCGTGCAATTGGGCGGCGGCGTCAACCACCGCATGGGTCTGTACGACGCCGTACTGATCAAGGAAAACCACGCGGCGGCCGCCGGCGGCGTCGGTCAAGCCGTAGCCAAAGCCCGACGGCAAAACCTCGACAAGGGCGTGCCGATCTTCGTCGAGACCGAAGACCTCGACGAAGTCCAGGACGCACTGGCGGAAGGGCCGGACCGCATCATGCTCGACAATATGGACACGGCCGCTATGCGCCAGGCCGTAGAGACCATTCGCGCATCGAACCCGACCATAGAGATCGAGGCCACTGGCGGTTATACCCTAGAAACGGTGCGCGAGGCCGCAGAAACAGGTGTCGACCTGATATCTATCGGCGCCCTGACACATTCTGCCCCGGCTCTGGATATGAGCATGCTTTTTACCGGCAAATAAAAATGCGGTCCATCAAGAGACCGTGTCGATAAACATTTGTTAAGCGTCTAAAATTCCAGCAGGCCGGACCTGCTGGTAAATCTGCCTTGTTGTATCCACCCAATTAGCGTTCTGACCATCCAACATAGGGATTGTGTACCAGGCTCCCATTGTAATAACGTGGATCCCCCGACACTTCTTTTCCCAACCAGGGCGGTTTTTCTATCGCCTCTTCCTCGCTCTGCAATTCGATTTCGGCTACGACGAGCCCTTTATTATCACCCGCAAATAGGTCGACTTCCCAAGCCTGGCCGCGCCACATTATGGTGTACCGCGTCTTTTCGATGAAGGGCCGCAGACAAAACTCCTCGAGCATCCCTTCAGCATCGACGAGGGGTACTTGGTATTCATATTCGCTACGCGTGATGCCCTTAGTCATTCCTTTGAGCGTAATCACCGCCCGTTCACCCTCGATCCGAACCCGCACGGTTGTCCCCTCGCGGGTGGATATATAACCCTGCTTGAAGTATACACCGGTCAAACCATCGAGAAAGGCCGTATCGGCAACGAGGTATTTTCTTTCGATCTCCAGAGCCATATTCTAGTTTTTCAAAAAGGCCGCGCCGCGGCCACCAACGCTTGCACGGCTGATACCGTAGTGATTCCCCCCTGCTGAGCACCTGAATGCGCATGCAGCGAAACTCGGCTCCGCGCAGGGACAAGCGTCGCAAAAACATCTTGTATATTTGATGCGCATATACCGCCACCGACGACTATTTCGATCCGCCCCGCCGCCGACGCAATGATTTGCTGTAACTGCTCTATACCATCGACCGCCGAGTTCTCCGTTGCCCAAGGGGTACCGCTGGTCAGGATGCGGTTCACACCGGCATCAATCAATATTTTCAGCGCGGCAAAGGGATCCGCAACCGCGTCAAAGGCCCTGTGAAAAGTCACACACAAATCAAATTCGGCGCTGGTCGCCAGTAATACTTGCAACGCCGCCGTGTCGATGCGGCGCTCGCATTGATGCAAAACCCCGAAAACCACCCCATCGGCACCGGCGGCAGCAACCATGGCGATCTGTCTTCGCATCGTCGCCAACTCGTGTTGCCCATAGCAAAAACCGCCCGGCCGCGGGCG
>DQLG01000783.1 GCA_015660315.1 Candidatus Latescibacterota bacterium | reverse complement strand
CTATTTCTAACCCAAAGAGGGACAACACTTTCAGCTAGAGGGATTCAGATTATCTTTCGGAGTTTAAAGAAGAAATTAAACCTTGATGGTCGGAAACTTTCACCTCATCTTTTACGACATAGCTTTGCATTGGCTTACATCGAAAATGGTGGTGATCCTTTTTCCCTACAACGAATACTGGGTCATACGGATCAAACGACCACTTCAAAGTATGTGAATATGGCGCGTAGCAATGTGAAATCTCAACATAGCAAGTATTCGCCGGGTGAACGGTTGGGGTAGAGTGTTCCATTACAGGAGAAGATTAGGATTATGAAAAGGATATTTGAGTTAATGATGTTGGTGGCGTTGATGATGGTTGCGGTTGGATGTGGTGCAAGAAATGTTACGTTACATATGCCCCAAAACACATCCAATATGGAGAAAACCGGCACATTAATCATTAAGTTATCTGCTTCCATGGATGCTGTGTCAGTGACTGTTGATGGAAAATTAGTTGTTAAAGAAAGAAATACAAGACGGATTAAAGTTGACGGACTCAGGGAGGGTAAAACAAAAGTTGATGTCTTCGGAAAGGACAGTGATCGTAGAGGTGATTTAGAAAAGACAGAAACTGTAGAAATAATGCCAGGTGAAATAACCGATATGCTAGTTCAAGTACCATCATATTCTATCAAGCGTTATGCTCGACCAGTAGTGGTCGGGATAGGACTCATCCTGGGGTTTCTGAGCATGATCCCAGCAGGCACGACTTAATGATACAGCCTATCTCGCATTAATTGTTGCCATAATGTACCACAGTCCGAGTGTAAATTCTCGCTGATGGAAAGTACCTCCATTTTCGCGATTAAACTACATGTATACGTGTTGATCTCGTAGAGAGGAGATGGTCTTTGAAAACGATAATCGGAGTAATGGGAGTCTGTTGGATCCTGGTAAATGTACCTTCGCAAGTAGAAGCACAGGATCACATAAGATTAAGGTTAGGTGCCAGCCCAATCAGTGGTTTTTACGGCCTTGAATATCAGAGGAACAATACCGCGTTGGATCTAGGTTATTTTGGCAGCGACAATTTTGGCAGCGACAAAGGTCGGCCGCGCATTACCATAGGGGCAAGGTATTTTCTGGACCCCACCGACGAGGCGAACGGTGAGTATGCCGGTATGTCGTTCCTCCTGAATTACCGTGGTAGGTGGGAAGATGATCGGAAATTGATTTATGATTTTACCAACGGCTTGTTTCTTATCGCTGGTTACCGCTGGACATTTGGCGGCCGGTTTGATCTAACCTTGGGTGGTGGTTGTGGTGTAGAACTTCAAGGTGCTAAATACTACGATGATTCTTTACAAGGTACGGGTGAACTCACACTTGGAATTGCCATTAAGTGAGAAGCTTGCGAAAATGTTGGCAGTGTCCCCTCACAGGTATGTTCATGGTTAATTGTCTCCTATCCGTTAACCAATATGCCGTGGACAATATTCGGAGTTTGGTCAAAGGTGGCTTGAAAACGATGGCTAAATCGGGATTGAAGGCTACGGGGTCGGTGTACGGCTACAGTAGATCAGACGATAAATCACTGAAGGTGGTGGAATCAGAATCGGTCGTGGTTTCCAAGATTTTCAAGTTGTATTCTGAGCATAAGTCATTGGGTAAGGTTGCCGACTCATTGAATCGTCAGAAGATTGAAACTCGTAGAGGCAAACCTTTTTCAAGAATGACCATCAAGAATATCCTCAACAACAAAACCTATGCTGGTCGTATCGTGCACAATGGAATGGAAACCAAAGGGCTTCATAAACCCATTGTCTCGACCAGGATGTGGAATCGGTGTAATGAGATGTTGAGTGCGAAATAGGACTTCATCTACGAATCCAGTCGAAGGAAAACGCAGTTTATCGAGGAAATATCTCGTCCCTCTTTTACTCTTACTTCTTGGATTGGCTTGTCATGCTGCATTCAGAATTATAGGTGCCGAAATTGCACCCGACGGCAGACTTGTCGAACCTTTTCCTCTTCTTCCCATCGGGTATCTCCTATATGCTTTGAGCATTATTGCTAGTCTGATTATTCGAATCCGGTCTAGCTAGCACTTGGCATCAGGGCTTGGCAAAATCCAAATGCTGCCTTAGCCTGGCAATATAGCCAGATGCTCAATTCGGGTAGTGTTGACTTGGTAAGTCATTGTTTTATTTTTACATCTACGCCGCTTTAGCTCAATTGGTAGAGCACCTGATTTGTAATCAGGCGGTTGTGGGTTCAAGTCCCATGAGCGGCTCCATTATAAACAAAGGGTTACGGTAGTATAAGCCGTAACCCCTTGTTTGTTTTCTACCAATATTCACCAAACTTTTATTTAAATATCATGTCAAGTGCGTTTATACCTTGTGACACCGGAGGCGTTTGTGCAGCTCTTATTTCTTGGAACAGGCGCAGGTGATTTTCAAAATCTTAATGACCTCACCAACCATTCTCCCAATGTCGCGGCCGCACGCCGGGCTGGCGGGCGCAATTTGCGGTATGCCTCCGCGGCTTTAATTGAACCAGATTTACTTATCGACTGTCATGACACCTCTAAGCTCCAACAATTTTGCAAGAATACCGCTTCGATCCGACACGTACTCATCACCCATGGCCATTGGGATCACTTTCAACCCCAGGCAATACTTGAGTTAGCCGAAGCTCTTGATGAGCCGCTTCAAGTGTACGGCACATCGGTCGTTGGTGAGAGCTTAGCTTTTGCGGCCCAGCACGATTGGAATGGAACTCTAAATCGTTTTCAAACACGAGCCGATAACGGCAATTTCCGTTTCCACCAAGTTGCGCCCGGAGATAGTTTCGAATTAGAATCCACACGAATTACTGCTGTGCGCGCTAGTCATATGCTCGATAAGCCCCGGCTGCTAATAGAACAGCCCGCGCTCAATTTTATAATCGAACGCGATGGCTGCACTCTGTTCTACGGCCTCGACTCGTCGTACTTGTTACCGGAAACGTTAGAGACTCTCGCTAACTTTAATTTCGATGTGTTAGTCTTGGACGCGACATTTGGCAATCAGGCAATCAATCCAGCACAGTCTGGTCACATGAATTTTGAAATGGTCGTTGAGACCGTCACAGAGATGCGTTCCATCGGTGCCGTAACAAACAGCACCGAAGTGATCGCCTCACACATTAGCTTAGCGGCAGTACCGCCTCACGACGATATTGTTGACGATCTAAAACGCCGAGATATTGTATTAGCTTTTGATGGGATGCGTTGGACGCCTTAATTCTGAAATACCGCCATTCTATTTTTGCAGGTGGGCTCTAACAGTCGACTATCCAACCACTATCGGCAGATGACCAACATACCCGTCCTTGCTTCCGGTTATTCGATTACGACATCAAGAGTTGGCGACCAAATCGATCCTCCGCTATTGTTCGTAAAATTCCCCATACAGTTCTTTGTTCAGTTCGTCTTCAGCACCACTATTGCCATCATTTGATTAGAATTTATCCGGTACTGTGATTCAATTCCATCTTTCTCATTCCAGCCATAGACCGGTCCCCTGCCTATTGATCGGCACACATTGCACTGCCGGAGACGGTACGGGGGCCCAAGCCATCTGACATGGGGACGAATTCAACTTCGCCTACTGGCCATTGCTGCTAATTGTCGTCCAATACTTTGCCAGGTCGGCGCGCTCAATGCAGTGACGAGGAAGCACTGCAGCAGATCACCTCGATGATCGGTTTATACCGGGCCCTTCCACGGCCGTGGCGGCCTGCAGCATGGCGCGCGCGTAACCGACGGTATAAGCGAATCCGCAGTAGGCGCCACCCGCCCCAGGGAAACTATTTTCGCGATCGGCGTCTATTTGGGGCGGATGTTCGGGATATATCAACCCCGAGTAGCGCTGCCGCACCAATTCCCGCATTACGGCGAACATGTCTACTTCTCCCTCGTCAAGGAAGACCTCCGTGTACTGCTCGCGTGCTACGCGCATCTCCACGTTCCGGTAGTGGGCGTGGTTGACACAATCGCGCTCGCAGAACCAGCGACAGACCTCGACCGGATCCTCGCCGATCTCTCGCGTTACTCCCGGATCGAAAGTGATTCCGTTGTGCGGACTCGGCACGATATTAACCAGGCGTTTCCAACCCTCCAAACTCCCCATGATCTGCCCCGAACCCCGACTGATAGGCGGCGGGGGGTCGTTGGGATGCAGGGCCAACCGCACACCCGCCGACTCCGCCACTGGAACGACCGCCTTGAGAAAGTAGGTCACATTCTCCCACATTTGCTCTAGCGGATGCGCCCCCACGCCCGCCAACGGCGGCAGGTCGCGCACCCGTTCGTAGTCGAAGGCCAGCAGGCCCGCGCCACCACGTCCTTCTACTTCAAAATACCCTTCTGTGATCCGATGGGCGTAGAAATTGTACTCTATCACCGGCAGCTCGACCTGGCCGGCAGCGCGGATCGAGGCACAGACCTGTTCGATCTGTTCGTCCCGCCCCTCACGACCGTAGATGGCATCGTCGAAACCACCGATCATCAGCAGGCGCAACTCCAGTCCCGCCGCGCCTAAGGTCTCTATCCATTCCCCCAGCTCCTCGGTCGTCCAGGGAATCCTAGGCCCGCCCATACACACGTGGTCCACACCGAGTTGCTTCACCCGGCGCAGGGTCGCTTCTTCGAGATTGTTGAGCCACAGGGTTATCTGTGGACCGGAGTTTGTCGGCATATTTGCACCCTCAAAATTGATACTAATTAAGGTTGATACTAATATAGTCTCCACCGAATCGTTTTTAACGGCGGTCCTTAGCAGTTTCGCTAGAAGTCGGGCGGCAATCCAAGATGTTCCGCCGCCCGAACCGTCAAGCCACCGATGACTTGACCCAGGTCGTAAACCTCGGCCGGCCATTTTTTTGCTAGGCGCTTAACCCAAGCTTCTCCAGCCCTTTTTCCCCATAGCTCAAGACGATTCCAACGCCTGCCGGGCTGCGGCCCCTGCATTGATGACACTCTGCTGGACCATCCTGACCACCGCCCCGAAACCGACAACCCTCACCCCGCGCTTGTGCAGTTCAGGCAGCGCTTCCGGGTGGGTGAAATGACTGCCGGCGATTTTGCCGTGCTTCTGGCAGGCTTTGCCGATCTCAGCAGCGGCGGCCAATACCTGCGGATGCGTCACTTGTCCGGGCACACCGAGGGCCACACTCAAATCCCCAGGCCCCATATACAGCATATCCACTCCCGCAACCGCAGCGATTTCGTCGACCCGCTCCACCGCCGCACTCGTCTCGATCTGCACGATGGTCAACAATTCGCGATTCGCCCTCTCCATATAAGCGCCCAGATCATCAGGTGGCGCAAACTCGGTATGGGGCCGGGCAAAATGCGCACCGCGTTGTCCTATCGGAGGGTATTTGGAGAATTCGACTGCGCGTTCGGCATCATCCGCCGAATCACACATCGGCACCATAATGCCCTCGGCCCCGTCGTCGAGTGCCCGCATGATCTCGCCGCGTTCCGGCCCCGAGACCCGCACCAACGGACAGACCCCCCAACGCTTGCCAGCGCGTATGTGCGCACTGACTTCGCTCGCGTCAAATTGGCCGTGTTCGGTGTCGATCAGCATAAAATCAAACCCGCCCTGTTGCAAGAAGCGGGCGACGGTCGGCGTGCGCAGTTCAACCACAAATGTGCCCAGCGCGGTATGCCCCGCCCCGATGCGCCGACGCAATGTTTTTACAAGGTCCATATCTTCTCCTGACTTTGCGCTTTACTATTTAGCAGCTTCGTATTAACCTTGGATTTACCATGAATTTTCCCAAACTCACCTCTATAATAGTACTCTGCGGACTCCTATCCGCGCGCTATGCACCATCCGCCGACGCCGTCACCACCTATCGTGGCCGCGGCACCTATATCACCCTGTTGAGTTCCAATATAAAATTCCCGATTTTCACTAAGGAATTTACCGAAGCCACCGGCGTGCTCTCCGTCGGCGGTGTCAAACAGGTCTGGCTCGACAAAACAAATCAGACGATCGGCTTCCGCCTTACCCAGGAACGCATCCGCCCGAATGGTGCCGGTCTCGGTTTTAGCGTGACCTATTGGCGCGGCACCTTCGGCGATGAATCCTTCCTCTACCAGAGACGCGGCAACGAAAACCAGATCGCCGAATACCGCGACCCGACCCACAATTATCTCTTCTTCGATCTCAACGGCATTTACATCGCATGGGAATCGAATCGCAAGGCTTGGGGATTTTACGGCCTGGTCAGTCTTATCGCGGACCACGAAGCATACACCATCGACAAGTACACCCTCCTAGGCGACGACCCGACGCAACGAAATTTTACGACAGCCGAGCGGAACAACGCGGAACTGCGTTTCGGTTTTGGCATCGGCACCCGCATCTACGTTGCCCGCTTCTGCTCTTTCTGGCTCGAAAAACGCTGGATTGTCGGCGAGCGTTTTAGCGCCAACCGCACCTTTGGTGCCGGTGGCCTTTTTGAAGGCGGGCGGCAGAAAACCCTCTACGTGCCGATCAATTCGCTGGGTTTGGCGATCGGCTTCTAAGCCAATCCGCCAACTCCAGCCACGGCTCCTCGTCCCAAAATCGCCTAGCCGCCCCCGAAGTCGAGGGCAATACAAAAACCCTCGTCGTTCCACACGCATCCCGCTGCATTCCGTATTGTACTTGGCCGCCGAAAAATAGCTGTGCCGGTCGCTTGCCATTAAAGGCCAATGCGGACGGCGCTAACGACTTAACCACCTGTCGCAGCCTGGGCGGATGATAGGCGGAATCCGCAACCTGAGCATCGGCTCCGGATTCCCCTTTAGCCAGATCGGTCAGTCCGATCCCATAAGCCAAGACATCGCGATAGCGCTGTGCCTCGAATAAGACCGGCGTCAACCCCATCCGATATACCATCGGCCAAAAGCGATTGCCCGGCCCCGCATAATACGCACCGGCTTCCGCCGAGCGTCGCCCCGCCGCCGAACCACAGAAAATCACCTTTAGGCCAGGAGACAGAATATCGGGTAATATATCGTGCATTCCCCCACGCAACCTCCTTTGACCAAATTCGACCTCAAGACAAGTGGACTACAATCAAAGAGTTGGATTTCACAAAGATTTATTTCATTGACTTTTAACCGACAGAGGCCCAGATTTTCAAGAGCTACAAACCCAAAAACCACAGCGAATAAGGAGCAGACATGGCTACCAATACAAAAGTCATAAGCCGTAAAATATCGCCAAAAATGGCCAAAAAGCGCATCAATTTCAACCTCAACGCGCCTGAGGCGAAGGAAGTTATACTCGCGGGGTCCTTCAACGAATGGGATCCTTCAGCCCGCGCCCTCAAATGCGATAAAAAGGGCGTCTGGCGCACCTGGCTAAACTTAGCAGCCGGCCAACACGAATACCGCTATATCGTCAATGGACAATGGCAAGAAGACCCTAATTGCGACGACCGCGAAGCCAACCCCTTCGGTTCGTTCAATTCGGTCGTGCGCGTCTGAAAAGAATGAGCCCCTTGGCGTTACCGCTACCATGGGCTCATTTTTTGCGCTGCCATTCCTGTTGCCGGCCCGACGCGTCTTCCAACACCAATACCCCATCCTTCACCTGCCAGCGCACGCGACTCTCGCCATCCGGGGAGAAATAAGCGCCACTAAGCACCAGTTCATCCCCTTCAAGCGCCCAAGATCCGGGAAAAGAACGCCGAGCGCCGCTGGACAATACCAAGACCATGCTCAGTCCGCCATCCTCCTCAAGCATCATTTCAACATCAACCTCGCCAAAGGTCTCGTCGACCCCGCGCGTTGTCCAAACGCCGTGCAACCCCGTTTCGGCCTTGGGGGTATCAACGGGATCACTCACCATTGGCGTGCTTTGCTCATTGCAGCCCGCAATCAGCAATGACACCAATACCAGCAGCCCCAACCTCAATTATTTGTGCCTCCAATTGGCCCTTGCACGGTGTCAGCACGCGCCAAAACGGCCAATACCTCTTCGCGCAACTCCTCTGGCAACCCCTCAAAGCCAATCTGGTTGACATCTTTCGGCAATTTGCAGCGGTCCTTGGTCCAACCCTCCGTATCCTTGGACCAAACAAGTACGGTGCCACCGCTGAGCCGGGCGAAATAAGCCCCATCGCCACTAAATAGTGCGGTCGCCATTGCTCAGATATGCGGACCGCGCTCGCGAATAATCCGCAGAGCGAGGTCGGGATCGATTTGCACGATCATCTCTGGCTCAATTTTGCAATTGCCCGGTAAATCGTATCCGGCCACAGCACTGCGCGTATGCCAACCCGACAGCGATTGGTCCTGCCCGTCTTCGGCGAACTGCGACATCGGCCCGCCAAAAACATCGTGGAACACTTCGGTATAGCCATCGACAACGCGCGGCGATTTTGAAAAAGCGCCACCACCAGCCGAATTGACCATGCCGATGCATTTAACGCAATACCAGATATCGTTAAGTGTGCCAAAGGGATCTAAGCCCCAATGCAAAGCGCGCACGTGATTCCCGCCCGCATCGCGTCCAGCCTGATAGCCCTCTTCCACATCACCGTCGTCGTTGGTAACCGGCCCCTTGCCACCGCCAGTACCCGAAGTGAACACCAGGCCCGCAGGGGTAAAAGTCAGCGAGCAAATCCGGCGCCCTTGCGGATCCGAGATCGTATTGCCCTTCTCGCCCAGATCAAGTTCCATCTTCGCGACCCGGTCATAGACATCGAATTGGCGCTTCCAACCATCGTGTAATTCAGCCATATTGATCCTCCTTGTTTAGAGCCACAAGATAGGGTCCAGTAAAGCAAGTGACAAACCCTATATTGTTTACTTTCCTCTCGTGGCCGCGTACTTTATTTAGGCGATCACCAAGAAAAAACATGGGAAGTGATGATGCAAAAACCAGTATTGCAAGCCCCCGCCGGCTTTGTCGCGTGCCACCACCAAGCCGGCGAACGCCTCTCCGCCGAGCGCGTTTACGCCCGCATCATTGAGCGCGACCACACAGTCTGGCGCGATGATCCGACAGAAATTGCCAACCGCTTAGGCTGGCTCGACAGTCCAACCATGATGCGCGATAAGGTCGAGGAAATTCGCGCGCTTATCGACGCCGTGCGCAACGACGGTTATACCCACGCCCTATTGCTGGGCATGGGCGGTTCGAGCCTCGCCCCCGAAGTCTTCCGCGAAATCTTCGGCGTCGCCGAAGGCTATTTGGATCTCGCCGTCCTCGACAGTACCCACCCGGACGCGATTCTGGCCAAAGCCCACGTACTCGACCCGGCCAAAACGCTCTTTCTGCCCGCCACAAAATCCGGTGGCACCATCGAAACGCTCTCCTTTCTCAAATATTTCTACAACAAAACCGCTATAATCTGTGACAGCGAAACCACCGGCCAACACTTCGCCGCCATCACCGACCCCGACAGCGCACTCGAAGATATGGCGGATCACCTAGGTTTTCGCCATGCCTTCCGCAACGACCCGAATATCGGCGGACGTTATTCGGCCCTGTCCTTCTACGGCCTCGTTGCGGCCGGTGCCATCGGCATGGATCTCGATCGCCTGCTCGACACTGCGCAATCGGCACTCGACCGCCCCGAACCAGGTATTCAGCTCGGGGCATTTTTAGGGGCGGGCATTGAGCTTGGGCGAGATAAACTGACCCTGCTCGCCTCACCTTCGCTCGCAGCGGCCGGAGCTTGGATCGAGCAGCTTGTCGCCGAAAGCACCGGCAAAAACAACAAGGGCATTCTACCCGTCGACCTCGAACCTCCGATCAATGCCGAACACTACGGCGCCGATCGGCTCTTTGTCTATCTGCGCATTGACGACGCGCTCGACGCGCGAGTCGCAGCCATAGCCGCAGCCGGTCACCCCGTCCTGCGCCTAGACTTAGAAGACCCTTACGACCTCGGCGCGGCCTTCTTCCATTGGAAAATCGCCACGGCCATCGCCGGTTATTTCCTGGCCATCCATCCCTTCGACCAACCCGATGTGGAGGCGGCCAAAATTCTCGCCCGTGACATGGTCGAGGCCTATCTACAACAAGGCCAACTACCCGTACAGACGCCCGACCTCGTCATCGGTGGCCTCTCCCTATACGGCAGTGGGTCTGCCACGAGCTTGCCCGAGG
>DQLG01000230.1 GCA_015660315.1 Candidatus Latescibacterota bacterium | reverse complement strand
CGTCGATGGTTTCCGGCCGCTTCGCTCTGGTGTTCGCCATTTTTTTCGCGATGGTAGTCGTCGCTACGGATGCGGATGATACGCAGACTGAGTGAATTGGCGGCGAGAAAGCGGCGGCGTGTGGTTGGGCTGATGTCGGGCACGTCGGTCGACGGCATCGACGCGGTAGTTGTGGAGTTGACCGGAAGCGGGATGGATACGCGCCAAGAGATCCTGGTTTTTGATACGATTGAATTGCCCGACGGATTGCGACACGAGGTTTTTGCGCTCTTCGACGCGGAGGCTTCACTCGATGCGCTGTGTCGGGCTAATGTCGCGATGGGCGAAGCTTTTGCCGAGGCGGCGTTGGTGATAATAAAACAGGCGGGGCTGCAACCCGCCGAGGTCGACCTAGTCGGGTCGCATGGGCAGACTGTGCGGCATTTGCCGGCCGACGGGGCGACGCTGCAAATCGGCGAACCGGCGATTATCGCCGCGCGAACCGGCGTGGTGACCGTCGCGGATTTTCGCCCGGCCGATATGGCGGTAGGTGGCCAAGGCGCGCCCTTGGTGCCCCTGGTCGATGCTTTGCTCTTTACTCACCCGACAGAACACCGACTCTTGCTCAATATTGGCGGAATCGCCAATGTCACGGTATTGCCGGCGGGGTCTGGCGCGGGGTTGGCCTTTGATCTGGGCCCGGGCAATATGCTGGTCGATGCGGCTGTTGCGCATTTTAGCGGAGGGCGGGAGCGTTTTGACCGCAATGGGGAAAGGGCCGGACGGGGTCGGATCAACGAGGGCTTGCTCGCCGCATTGCTGCAACACGCGTTTCTGCGTCGCGAACCGCCCAAATCCACGGGGCGCGAGCAGTTCGGGGGGGAGATGCTCACGGAAATTTTGGCGCGCGGGCCATGCGACGAGGACGATCTGGTCGCGACCTTGACGGCATTTACGGTGCGGTCTATTGCCGAGGGGATTACGCGCTTTTGCCCGGTTGGTTGCGCCGGTTTGTGGGTCGCCGGCGGCGGGGTGCACAATCCGCAGATGATGGCGGGTTTGCAGCAAGCCCTGCCGGGTTTGGCGATCGCTTCGCTTGCCGAGTTGGGTGTGGATCCGGACGCGCGGGAGGCATTGACCTTTGCAGTCCTGGCCAATGAGACTTTGATGGGGCAGCCTGGCAATGTGCCGGCGGCTACCGGTGCCCGGCGCCCGGCGGTATTGGGCAAGATCGCTTTGCCGTGACGTACTTCTTATGACACCGAATTCGGAGGAATACGAGTATGATAGTTGATACGCACGTGCACATCTGGGAAATAGACCCACCGCGTTATCCGGTAGGGCCGACGGCCCCCGGTTGGACGGGCGAACCCGACGAGCCGGCCACCGCCGACGAACTGATCGCGGATATGGATGCCAATGGAGTCGACTATTCGGTCATTGTACAGACGAGTTGGTCAACTTGGGACAATGGCTATATGGCCGACTCGGTAGTGCGTTTCCCCGACCGTTTAATCGCTCACGGGATGATCGACCCGCAGAACCTGGACAATGCCGATAGAGTTCGTTACTGGATGCAGAAGCGCGGGCTGGTGGGTTTCCGTTTTCATCCGATGTACTATCCGGAAGAACAAATCCTGCTGACGGCGCAGAACGGCCCCATGTGGGAGGAGTTGGCTGGGTTGGGCGCGGTGGTGCAGTTTCATATGTATCCGCAAGATGCGGTGCAAGTGGCGGAAATCGCCCGGCGATTTCCGCAGATGAAGTTGCTGATCGATCATATGGGTTATCCCGACCTGCAAGAGGGCGAGCAGGCTTTCGCGCCGATCGTCGAACTGGCGCGTTTTGAGAATGTGCACGTGAAAATTTCGGATGTCAAAGGCCGTTCCAAGCAGGATTTCCCCTTTGCCGATATACACCCCTTTATACAGCAATTGATTGATGCCTTTGGCGCGGACCGCTCGTTGTGGGGCACCGGTTATGCTGGACATCACCGCACCAAGCACAATTGGTTGAGTCTGGCCGATGAACTACGGCTGGTCAGGGAGGGATTTTCTTTTCTCAGCGCAGACCAGTGCGAACAGGTTCTCGGTGGCACGGCCGCCCGAGTCTGGGGGTTGGCTTGATGGGCGAATTTTCTTTTTTGATTTAGGTCGAATTTTAATCGGCGGCCTCGTGGCTTGCTGCCGAGGTTGGGCAATTGTTAATTCATAGGCGTTAGCGCCATACGGGCCGGCTACGTTAATGCCGGTGGTCAGGTATCTTACTCCTCAAGAGGATTTTATGCACGATTTCGAGCTGTTGCGCGACGAAGAAATTTCAGAACTCAATATGCGTGGCCTATTTTACCGTCACCGCACCGGTTGTGAAGTGGTTTCGCTGATCAATGAAGACGAGAACAAGGTCTTTGGGATCAACTTCCGCACACCGCCCACCGATTCGACCGGCATCGCCCATATTCTCGAGCATTCGGTGCTATGCGGTTCGCGCAAATATCCGGTCAAAGAACCGTTTATAGAATTGGTCAAAGGCTCGCTCAATACCTTCCTCAACGCCTTTACCTACCCCGACAAGACCTGTTATCCCGTCGCCAGTACCAATCTGCAGGACTTCTACAATTTAGTCGACGTCTATCTCGATGCCGTGTTCTATCCGCGCATTACGCCCCAGGTCCTCGAACAGGAGGGTTGGCATTACGAACTGGAAAACGCCGATGACCCGCTTAGTTATAAGGGCGTGGTCTTCAATGAAATGAAAGGCGCGTATTCGGATCCGGAGCGGGTCCTGGCCGAGCACGCGCAGCATTCGATCTTTCCCGACAGCACCTATGGTGTCGATTCGGGTGGACACCCGCGCCATATCCCAGATCTGACCTTTGAGCAGTTCAAGCGCTTTCACGAAGATTTTTATCACCCTTCCAACGCTCGGGTGTTCTTCTATGGTGACGATGATCCGGAGCGCCGGCTGCTACTATTAGATGAATATTTGGCGGACTACGAGCCGCATGTCGTTGACTCCACGGTCAAGCCGCAACCGCGTTTTGCCGAGCCGCAGAAGCTGAGTTTCTCCTACGCGGTTGACGAGGGCGGGGATGAAGGCGCGCAGAGCAAATGTTTTGTCACGGTCAACTGGCTGTTGACCGATGATATCGACGCCGATGAGCGTCGAGCATTGCAGATCCTCGACCACGCACTGATCGGCACGCCGGGTTCGCCCTTGCGCAAGGCTTTGATCGATTCGGGGTTGGGCGAGGACTTGACCGGTAGCGGGATGGAAACGGACTTGGCGCAATACGCGTATGGCGCGGGGTTGAAGGGGGTCAAAGCTGAGGATGTTGACGCAGTCGAGACGCTGGTATTGCAACTCTTGGCCGATTTGGCGCGCGATGGTATTGACCGCGGTATGGTCGAGGCCTCGCTGCACACCGCCGAGTTCAGGTTGCGGGAAAACAATACGGGCGGTTATCCGCGCGGTTTGGTGATGATGCTCAAGATGTTGACGGATTGGTTATACGACCGCGATCCCTTTGTGCCGTTGCGCTTCGAGGACTCTTTTATCGCGCTGAGGGCGAAGCTGGCCGCGGATGATCGCTACCTGGAAAAGTTGATCCAGCGCCACTTGATTGACAATACCCACCGCACGACCGTTGTGCTCGCACCCGATGCCGGGTTGGGGGCTAAACAGGAGCAAGAGGAAGAACGGCGTCTGGCCGAAGTACGCGCACAGATGAGCCGCGAGGATCTAGAAGGGTTAGTGCGGGCGACGGCCGAGTTGAAACGCGCTCAGGAAGAACCTGATGCGCCTGAAGATCTGGCCAAGTTGCCGCGGTTACAGTTGAGCGATCTGCAACGCGAAGTGAAGGTCTTGCCGATTGAGGAGGCGAAGCTCGTCGACGTGCCGGTGCTGCACCACGATCTGTTTACCAATGGTATCGCCTATCTCGACGTCGGCTTTGACTTGCGGGTCTTGCCGCAGGAACTGCTGCCCTATATTTCGCTTTTTGGGCGGGCGTTATTGGAGATGGGAACTCAGCGCGAAAGCTTTGTCGAGTTGCAGCAGCGGATCGGCGCAGAAACCGGCGGGGTTTGGGCGCAATCGCTAGTGGGCAACAGGCTCGGCGGTGGGCCGGCGGCGACCTGGCTCTTTTTGCGTGGTAAGTCGATGGTCGGCCGGGCCGATGACCTGATGGCGATTATGCGGGATGTACTGCTGGAAGGGCGCTTCGATGACAAGGAACGCTTTTTGCAGATGGCCCTGGAGGAGCGGGCCGGTGAGGAGTCGTCGATGGTGCCCGGCGGGCACCGGGTGGTGTCGATGCGACTCAAGGCGCAATTCGACGAAACGGGGTGGATCTCCGAGCAGATGCGCGGTTTGAGCTATTTGTTCTTTTTGCGCGAGTTGGTCGAAGAGATCGAACGCGATTGGCCGGCGGTGCAGGCGCGCTTAGAGCGAATCCGCACGCTTTTGCTCAACCGACAGGGCATGTTATGCAATGCGACGCTCGCCGGGGCCGATCGGGCGGCTTTTGAAGAACGGCTGGCGTCGTTTCTACAGGAGCTACCGGTTGCCGCGCGCGCGCTTGAGACCTGGTCGCCGAACCTGGTCGCGGTTGATGAAGGGCTGACGGCTCCGGCGCAGGTCAACTATGTGGGCAAGGCGGCCAATCTTTTTGAATTGGGTTATGAGCTCAATGGGTCGTCTTCGGTGATTACCCGCTATTTGGCCACGACTTGGCTCTGGGATCGGGTGCGGGTCCAGGGCGGGGCTTATGGGGCCTTCTGCTCTTTCGATCCGTTTTCTGGGGTGCTATCCTATGTTTCTTATCGCGACCCGAATGTGCGGGAGACGCTGGCAGTCTACGACCAGAGCGGTGCTTTTTTACGCGAGCATCCGATCAGCGAGGACGAACTGACAAAGGCGATTATCGGTACGATCGGCGACTTCGACTCCTATCAGTTGCCCGACGCAAAGGGCTATGCCTCGATGGTTCGTCACTTGACCGGGATCGACGACAGTTATCGTCAAAAAATGCGTGACGAGGTGCTGGCGACCGATGCCGAGGGCTTTGCGAACTTTGCGCGCGTATTGGACGAGGTTGCGAAGGTGGGGCGGGTCGCGGTATTTGGGTCGACGGAGGCGGTTGCGTCGGTTGAGGGGCTGACGCCGGTCAAAGTGTTATAGATCTCGCTGTATTTATAAGTAGCCCGTCGGGAGTTATTCCGGCGGGCTACTTTGCGTACTCGCCACGAGGCGTGCGAAAATAGATATGCAAACAAAGCACACCGAGCGCATAGCTACTCATAATGTAAGTTGTTTGCGAGGCGGGCGGCACGAACTCGCCCAGCGGCAATAGGCCAAAATATAACGCTGAAAGTAGCATGCCGACGATCATGGTGAGACAAGAGTCTCAGAGTCGGGTGGGCATGCCCAATAGGCGCGTAAGGAGCGCGCGCCTATTGGCGTTGATCTATCTGATCAATTGCGGGTTGTAGCCCAGGCGTAGTAAATAAAGGTTGAGCAGGACCGTATATATTCCGCCAAAGATCGTAAAACCGATCAGGGGCTGACTAAAGAGGACCAGCCGCACGTCGCGGTTGAACAGCGATAGCGCTTCGCGGTGGGTTGATGCCAAGATATATTTCTTTGACGGATCGGGATTAGTTGATTATGTATAGGAGGGCAAATGAACGGTTCGCGACACAAAAAGGCAATGCGCTAGAGAGGAGGAAAGATCTCAATGAACCAACAGCAACATCGTTTAATGCAGGTCTTACAGAAGATCTCGATATTCAAAGGTCTAGAGCTAGAGCATATCCAGCGCTTCTTGCGGGTGGGGACCTCGCAGACCTACGAGATTGGCGAGCGAGTCTATAACATCGGCGAGCCCAGCGATGAGATGTTGGTACTTTTGCAGGGTAAGATGGTAGTCACTAGTGCTGGGGGCGAAGAGTTGGGGGATATCGGGTCGGGCATGCTTACGGGGGAAATGGGTGTTTTTACCAACCAGCCACGTTCGGCGAATATATCGGCCGTCGATCGTTCGATCGCGGTGGTTATCGGGCGAAATGAGTTATTCTCCGTTTTGGCCTCAAACCAAACCATTCATGTTTGCATTTTAGAAAATGTCGTCGATATTTTGAGCGAGCGTCTTTCGGCGGCTAATTTTCAAAACGACAATCTGCAAAAACGGATTATGGAATTGAAGGGCGAGGAGGAAGACGATTACGAAGCAATGGGCCGCGTTGACGACGGCATGGCGAGTGAGTTTGACGAATATCCGGGGGATGAAGACGATGAAGACGATGAAAAAACAACTCGTGCTGTATAGAGAATAGTATTTGTAACAGTGGATGATCGGGGCTCCAGAGATTGAGGAGCCTTTTGTTTTTATACAGTGATGTCTATATGCCCGTCGCCGACGATGCGAGGACGCGGGGTTTCTTTTGTTTCAACTGCGTCGGGTTGTTG
>DQLG01000557.1 GCA_015660315.1 Candidatus Latescibacterota bacterium | reverse complement strand
CGCCCACCGAGCGCCTTCATAATCAACACGCCCTTGCCCGCTTTTGCCGCAGCTGCGATGCCCGATTCCTGCCCGCGACAGACATAGTTGTAAATCACCAGATCCGCGTCGGCTTCCGGCTCCGGTCCGCGATCTACATAGATCTGTTGGTCTTTTTCGAAGTGGCGGATCAGACACAGCGACCGCACCTTGCCCGCATTTTTCAGTTCGGCGATGCGCTCGCGCAAAGCCTCGTCCTCCATATAGCCGTAGTGGTGCACGCGCAAGATATCGAGCGCCTCGCGCCGCACATTGCTCAAATGCAAGTCGACCATCTCTTCAAGGACATCGGCCTTGGGCGCACCGACCTTCAGTGAAAAATGGCGATCATCCCCAGGGCCTTTTAATTCGTCGGGGATATGCACCTCGTCCCCATAGCCCATATCAAAAAGGTTTATCCCCAATTCGGCCGCCCGCAAATAAATACGCCTTTTCTCTTCCGGCGGTGGGTGCATCGACTCCCCTTCCCAGTAATGAGCCAATAATCCGCCCAAAGCCACAGCACTTAAGCGCATACCCGTCTGTCCGAATTCTCGATATTCCATTATACCTATACTCTCTTGTTATGCCGGCGACACCAGCAACCGCATTCCTTCTCGACTCAATCTTGCTGCAAACTGCGCCACCGGTCGTAATAAAGCCGCGTCTTCTCCGGCAATCCGTCGCAGATATTGTCGGCCATCCGCCAGACAAAGCGCTCTGCTACTTGCTGCGGCGAATCGCTATCCCGGTGTTGCGCCAGCGCACCCATCATCGCCAACCGCTCGGACATGCCCTCAGACGCGCGCCCCCGGTGAATGGTATTCCCGTTCCAGAACACGGTCTGCCCCTTCTTCAATACGACCTGCACCGCGTCGGATAACTCGACGAAGTGCTCGTTAATCAAGGCCTCGCGCTCCTCGGCTGTGCGATAGCGTTTCTGGCTACCTGGCACCAGCCATAGACAGGCGTCATCGACCAGCGCCATATGCCATTTGACTACCCCCTTGCGGTGGCGGCCAAGAATCTCCATTTCCACCGTTTTGCTGCCATCGCGCTCCTCGTGGCTAAAATCGCGGTGCCAACCCGTGTCGTATGCCTCCGGCCCCGGAATGGCGAATATCGCGACCCAGCCCAGCCGCAGATCCGGCCCCAATAACGCGTGCATGTAGCGTTCGATAGCCTGGCAACCCAAATACTCGGCAAAAAGTGGCTCGCCGAATTCGGGTGCGATCAAACCGAGTATATCACGCGTATTGTCACCCGGTCCCCCGGTGCTGATTCCTTCCGTCTTCGCCACCACCTCGCCCGACTGAACCTTGGCTACCGCCCGCCTAGCCGCCGCCGCCAACGGGGCCAACATGCCGGGATCGAAGGCATCATCGGCGATAAAATATCCATCCTCGTAGTATTGTGCTGCCTGCTCTGCATAGGCCATACGCGTTTACTCCTTAGGTGGAGTCCATGGTGTATCGTCTGCGAACAAACAACGCACCTGCTCGCTCAACCGCTCGGCCGCCTCAATACTGAGCGCACTCGAAAATACCATATGCGGGTCGTCGCGACGACAGAAAAAACTGGTCAGGCTATGACGGCTGTGCTTGCTGTGATTGGCAGTCGTCCCGTGCCACAGATGGCTATTCCAAACGACGACGGTGCCCGCACTCCCGAGCAACAACACCTCGTCCGGGTGCGGCGCGGTCGGATCATCGAGCGCATCTTGGGGATTTTCACCGCTCAAATGGCTGCCGGGAACCACCCGCGTCGCCCCATTTTTTTCTGTGAAATCCACCAGCATCCACAGCGAGTTGGCTACCGCGTAGCAACTCTCAGTCGGCGCAGGGCCATTGTAGTCGACATGTAAATTTTGCCGCTCGCCGCCGGGCGGATGCGGCCGGCCGTGCACGCCAAAAGATTTGACATGCCCGTCGAGCACATAGGCGATCGCGGCAAGCACGCGCGGCTTCTGCAAACACAGATCGAAACCCGGCGCTTTGTTTTGCATATAGCTGGACTCGACCGGGCCGCCCTCCAAGCCAGTTTTCTCTTTCGCGTAGACACCCTGCATCGCCGCGCGTATGCCCGCGATTTCAGCGGCCGACAGAGTCCTGGGCATTGGCAGGTACCCCACCGTATCAAGCTGTGCCTTTTCTTGCGCGGTTAGCGTGTCGTCGCGTACCCCAAGCGCATTTAGCGCTTCCGGTATATTCATATCGCGTTTGAAGCCGCATCAATCGGCCAAGTTACAACGCCCTCGCCGCCCAGCACAGTATACTCCCGCGCCAGATTGGCCACCGGGCAAGAATGATTGGGGATGATGCGCAGTTGCGCGCCGATCTCCAGGTCGTAATCGGCACGTGCGATCTTACCGTGCTCTTCCGACAAACCCACCACCACTAACCCGTGCTCTGGGCTCAGATAGCGATCACAAGGATAGGCCATCCCAAAACCTTGCGCGTTGGCCATGCCGTGCCCGCCGGTATCCGAGGTAAGCGTTTTGGAACCCGCGTCGGTAATAAAAAAATTCGCATTCTTGCTGATCACCGTCGCCAAGACCGACAGCGCAACATCCTCGTGTTGCACGACACCGACTTTGATCGGCAACAAATCGAGAAAGGTGTAATTGCCCGGCCGGATTTCCGTTATGCCCTCGAAGCTTTCCGCCGCCAGTATCGTCGGCGTCGATCCGACCGAGACTTCGCGCACTGCGATACCCGCATCGATCAACGTATCGCGCACCGCTAATATAGTGGTGCGTTCAGCCTCGGCGATCTGCACAGCCACCTGGCGGTCTTCTACGGCGTAAACTTGCCCTGCGTGTGAGAGGATACCGCAAAAATCCAACGACTCGGCCGCCTCAATTTGCTGCGCCAAGTCTATCGGCACCGCGCTTTCGGGATCGACCCCACAGCGATGCAAACCGACATCGATCTTAATAAATACACCCAGTGTCCGCGCCGCGCTAGCCGCTTGCCCGGCGGCGACCTCTACCCCGCACACCGAATCGACGACGACGCGCAAATCCGCACCGGCCGCCGCCGGTTCCGCCCACAAGCGCGCAAAGTCGCCAGGCACCACCATCGGGCGGGAAATAGTAATCGACTCGACCCCGCCCTTGAGAAACACCAGCGCCTCGCCGACGGTTGCCACCGTCAACCCCGTCGCACCCAGCGCCAGTTGCCGCCGAGCGATCTCGATCGACTTGTGCGTTTTCGCGTGCGGGCGCAACGCAACATCGTGCCTGTCGGCCAACTGCTGCATCAACGACAGATTGCGCTCCAGTTTCGCCCGATCGATTAATAGCGCGGGCGTCGCGATATGCGCCATTTGCCTTAGATCATCCATTATGGCTTGTAGGGTTCACCCGTGCGCCGTAATTCCTTCGTCACCGCGATCTGGCACGTGACATAACCGCCCATATAACCGGTGGCGAAACCAGGCCGTGCGTCGCCAATGGTCCCGACAATCATATTAGCGTATTCGTAGGTGGTATCGTAGCGGTCGATAAGCAGGGCCACCATTTCGGTCCAGGCCAAACGCAACGCCTCACCCCAGTGCTCCGCACGGGCGCTAGTAAGCCATTCCTCGGCGCTTTCCACCACTCGGGTCGTCTCGACCACCGGCGCACTACAAGGGAATCCTGGCGAACGACTCACCTTGAGCGTAATCGCCGCATCGATTTCGACCCCAGCGCCCGTCAACTCACCATCGCCCATGCGCGCGTGCACATCGCCCAGCGAAAGCAAACCGCCGGGCTTCTGCGCGCGAATATGCACGGTGCTGCCCGGCTGCATCGCGTTGAAATCCATATTGCCGCCGTGGTCTATGCCGCTGGGCGCCCACGACGCGAGTTGCATAACGCCGATCATCGGCCGCACCGGCACGACGAAGTCCGGCGGAAAGTGGATTAGCCCATCGCGCACTGCTGCCAGACAGCGCCAATTGCCCCAGTTGGGACCGCCATTGCGATAAAAGCCATAAGGGCCTACTTCCATATTGATAATTTCGATCGCCACCCAATCGTCGGGCTCGATACCCTCAATAAAAAAAGGGCCCCCCGGCCGCGCATAACGGCGATGAGTGTCGCCGGATATAATCTGGCCGGCTTTCAAGAAACCGGCGGCTTGGTAATCGTTGTCGGCCCCACCGATCGTTTCGATAACCACCGTCTCGTCGAGTGCTAGCCTACCACGCACTTGGCCGATCTCAGGATCGTCCGGGCCACTATAAAAGGGGGTACGGGTAAAATGGCGCATTTGGGTCTCCTTTGTATTCGTTGAAAATCGAGTTATTGACAATGCACGTCCGCTACAAATCGCCGTCGAGACTCCACCAGTTGCAACTGTGTCGATGATACAATCGCCACCCGTATCGTATATACCGTCAAAACCGCAGTATCCTGCAACTGCGCGGAAAACAGATAGCCCATGCGGAACCTCAATAACTGTGTGCGGCTGAATCCGCACTCAGACATGGCCCCGCCCGATCCCAATCACTCTCTACCGTCCGCTGCATTCGCCGCGGCCTTATCGCACAATCGCGGCAAGGTGGAAAACCGTCTTTGCCCTTATCGAAAATCTCTTCCAACACCGCGAAACAATCCTGTAACCGAAAGAGAACGACCCTGCTCTGCCCGATCATCACTTCCCTTTGCAAACCGCGAACTTCGATCACCTGGTGATAACGCGCCTCATCGGTAAAAGGGCAGCTTCCATCGCGCCAAGCCCAAGTCCGCCCGTCGCGTATTTCACCATGGCGCAAACGCACCGGATAGGCCTCCGTCCGCACACCCAAACAAGGTGCATCCGTCGACATCTCGACTACGTGGTGAAAGGTATTCGAGCGATAATCGACCCCCAGCAGTAGACCATAACCGTCGTCGGCCTGCAGCAGCCCCAAGGGTGACTCGGGCCCCATAGTTATCGTGCGATGGTGATACTGCACATAGCGCTTAGCCCGCCGGCCCCAGGCCGCGAAGGCATGTGTCGGATTCAAACTTCGCTCCACACCGGGCATGCGCCAGAACGTTTCGGGAACCGCTCCATTACTCGTCGGCGTTTCCCGCGGATCAAAATACCCCGGCGCCCCGTCTGCAAAAGCCCCACCGTGATTAAAAGACGGCATCAGCAAAGTGCCCTCAGACGTAACAACCTGCATCAACGCCTCGATTACCGCCCGCGCCCCACCATCCACCCGACCAAAGCTGTTGAGCGAAGAATGCACAACCACACCCGAGCCGACCGTCAACCCCAACTCACGCAACCCAGCGACTATATTTTCTTTTTTTATACTAGATGCCAATTCGATTATATCCCTTCATTTCCGACCTCAGTCCGGCAGTAAGAAAGATCACCGGCACGGCGGGCGCATGCGTCTTTAACCTACGACAGGTCTCAAAATCGTCTATTTTCGGCATCGGCACATTCAGCAAAACCAGGTCGGGCTCGAAGGCGCACGCCGCGCAGATCTGTCCCAAGCATAATCGACTAGATCTCCGCAACACTACGCCAATACCAGCGGATAGACCCACCCGGCCGTTCCGCCCAGATCAAAAGACGCTCCCTGCGGCTCAAGCCGGCCATCTTCACCAATGCTAAAAGTGCGCAGAAAATTCGAAGCATCGGCACCCGAATAGAGAAAGTCGCCGTCGGGGTCGATAGCAAAAGCCCTCGGCACCTCTTCTCCCGGCTGCTGGCCTAACGAAGTGAGCAGCCCGGTTTCAGCGTCAATCGCGAACATCGCGATCGAATCGTGGCCGCGATTGGAGACATACAGCGACTTGCCGGAGGGATGTATATGGATTTGCGCATTGCTATTG
>DQLG01000455.1 GCA_015660315.1 Candidatus Latescibacterota bacterium | reverse complement strand
GGCCATCTGCAATACTTCGTGGCGTTTTTTCTCGCCGCCGGAAAAACCCTCGTTGACGGGGCGCTTGAGAAAGCTCTCGTCCATTTCGACTAGGGCGAGCTTTTCGCGGATCAATTTTAGAAAGTCGATTGCGTCTACTGGGTCTTCGCCGCGGTGCTTGCGCATTTCGTTGTAGCCGTTGCGCAGGAAGTAGGTCGAGTTGACGCCGGGGATTTCGACCGGGTATTGGAAGGAGAGGAAGAGGCCCTCGCGCGCTCTTTCTTCGGGGTCGAGGTCGAGCAGGTCTTTTTCGAGGTAGGAGACGGCCCCGGCGGTGACTTCGTAGCCCTCGCGCCCAGCTAATACTTGCGCGAGGGTGCTTTTGCCGGAGCCGTTGGGCCCCATGATGGCGTGGACTTCACCGGCGTTGATTTCGAGGTCGATGCCCTTGAGGATCTCGGTGCCTTCGATGCGGGCGTGTAGGTTTTCGATTTTGAGCATTTTAAATGATGTTCCTTGTTATGCGGTTGGTTCGGAGTTTTAACCGACGCTGCCCTCGAGACTGATCCCGAGCAGCTTCTGCGCTTCGACGGCAAATTCCATTGGCAATTCGGCCAGAACTTCCTTGCAGAAGCCGTTGACGATCATCGAAACGGCATCTTCGGTGGAGAGGCCGCGTTGGTTGCAATAGAAGATCTGATCCTCGCCGATCTTGGAGGTCGAGGCTTCGTGCTCGACGTGGGCGGAAGAGTTGCGCACGTCTATATAAGGGAAGGTGTGCGCACCGCATTGGTCGCCGATAAGCATCGAGTCGCATTGCGTGAAGTTACGGGCGTTTTGTGCCCGCTTCATAATCTTGACCTCGCCGCGGTACGTGTTCTGGCCGCGTTTGGCCGAGATGCCCTTGGAGATGATGGTGCTGCGCGTGTTTTTGCCGATGTGGATCATCTTGGAGCCGGTATCGGCCTGTTGGCACTTGGAGGTCAAGGCGACCGAGTAGAATTCGCCGACTGAGTTGTCGCCTTGTAGGATGCAACTTGGATATTTCCAGGTGATCGCCGAGCCGGTCTCGACTTGGGTCCAGGAGATCTTGGAGTTGACGCCGCGGCAGGCGCCGCGTTTGGTGACGAAATTGTAGATGCCACCGACGCCTTCATCGTTGCCCGGATACCAGTTTTGTACGGTGGAGTATTTAATATGCGCGTTGTCGAGGGCGATCAATTCGACGACGGCGGCGTGCAATTGGTTTTCGTCGCGCATCGGCGCGGTGCAGCCTTCTAGATAGGATACATAAGACCCTTCGTCGGCGATGATCAGCGTGCGTTCAAACTGCCCGGTGTTGGCGGCGTTGATGCGGAAATAGGTCGATAGTTCCATCGGGCAGCGCACGCCCTTGGGCACGTAAACGAAGGAGCCATCGGTGAAGACTGCGGAATTGAGTGTAGCGTAGAAGTTGTCGTTGTAGGGCACGACCGAGCCGAGGTATTTCTTTATAAGCTCGGGGTGTTCTCGCACGGCTTCGGAGAAGGAGCAGAAGATGATGCCGAGATCGGCCAGTTTGTCTTTGAAGGTTGTGGCGACCGAGACGCTGTCGAAGACCGCGTCGATGGCGACATTGCTGAGTCTTTTCTGCTCGTCGAGCGAGATGCCGAGTTTTTCATAGGTCGCCAAGAGCTCGGGGTCGACTTCGTCGAGACTTGCGAGTGTTTTTGGTGGCTTGGGGGCCGAGTAGTAAATGATGTCCTGATAGTTGATTTTGGGATAATCGACCATCGCCCAGCGTTCGCTTTCTTTGCGTTGGGTCGGGTCTTCCATGGTCAACCAGTGGCGATAGGCCTTGAGCCGCGCCTCGAGCATAAATTCGGGCTCGTTTTTTTTGGCTGAGATAAAGCGGATAATGTCTTCGTTGAGGCCAGGAGGAGCCGAATCGGCTTCGATGTCGGTGATAAACCCCCACTCATAATCACGATTGGCGAATTCTTCAAGGACTTCGGTTTCGTCCTCGGTTTGGTGTGCGGTCGATTCGCTCATTTTAACTCCTCAAAAGGGTGCTGGATTCCGCTTTAACATGGACAAAAAATAAAGATTGAAAGGCAAAAAAGACGGCTGCCATTGCCGTCATATCATAAATGTAGGAATCTGGACTAAAAAGTCAAGATTAGGGGTAAATAAAAATAAAATCAGAGGTTTAGCCTGTTTTTTTACGCTGGATAAGATAGCGGGAAAGCGCGGTGTCGAAGGGGGTTGCGGTATCGAGCAGTGCGTAGTCGATGCGGGCTTCAGCACACCCCGTTCGATAGCTTTGTATGAGGTCGTCCATCATCGCGCGGTATTCGTGGTGGATATGCCGTGGTTGCGTCGTGAGGGTTTCGTCGGGGGCTTCGAGGTCGTAAAAACGGGTTTCGTCGCGAAAGTCGAGGTCGCGTTCGCGGGGGTCGAGCAGGTGGAAGACGATGACCTCGTGCCCGAGATGACGAAAATGGCGCAATCCCTTGAGTACTTCAGCCGGGTCGTCGAGCAGGTCGGAGAGCACGATAACCAAACCGCGGCGCGAAATGCGCTCGGCCAGGTCGTGGAAGGCCGGGGCCATTTTGCTGTCGCTTTGCGGTTGCGCCTGTGCGATAGTTTTTAGCAAGACTTGCAGATGGCTTTGCATCGAGCGCGGCGGCACGTAGGTCTCGATCTGGTGGTGGTAGAGCAGCAGCCCGACGGCATCGCGCTGTTTGAGCATCAGATACGAGAGGGCTGCGGCCAAAGAGGTTGCGTAGCGGAACTTGCTCAACGGCGCTCCGGCCTGAAAATCCATCGAGCCGGAGATATCGAGCAGGATATAGGCTTTGAGATTGGTTTCCTCCTCGTACTGCTTGACGTAGAGGCGATCGGACTTGGCGTAGGCTTTCCAGTCGATATCGCGTAGCGAATCGCCCGGCATATAGGGGCGGTGCTCTGAGAATTCGACGGAGAAGCCGTGATAAGGGCTTCTGTGCAGACCGGTGATAAAACCCTCGACGACCAAACGCGCGATGAGGTCCAGGCGCGAGATCCGCGAGACGGTCTCGGGGTCGAGGTGGGCGGCGGTTTCGCTCAAATCAGCTCTGCGGCGCGATATCGTCGAGTAGGCGGCCTATTAAGTTGGTCGCGCTGACGTTTTGTGCCTCGGCATGGAAGTTTACGACGATGCGGTGGCGCATGACGGGCAGGGAGACTGCGCGGATATCGTCGATGGCGACAGAATGGCGGCCGTCGAGGATAGCCCGTGCCTTGGCCGCGAGGATCAGGTATTGCGATGCGCGCGGCCCGGCGCCCCAGTTGATCATTTCGCGGATGTAGTCGGGGGCTTTCTCGTCGCCAGGGCGGGAGGCGCGCACTAACTCGACGGCGTAGCGGATGCAGTGGTCGGCTACCGGCACCCTGCGTACTAGCTCCTGCAGCGCGATGATTTGTTGCGCGTCGATGACTTTGGCGATTTCGGCTTTTTCGCCGCTAGTAGTGGTGCGCACGATCTCTTCTTCTTCGGCCTGGCTCGGGTAGTCGATCCACAACTCGAAGATAAAGCGGTCGAGTTGGGCTTCGGGCAGCGGGTAGGTGCCTTCCTGCTCAATGGGGTTTTGTGTCGCGAGCACGAAGAAGGGCTCGTCGAGGCGCATGGTCTCGCCGCCGGCAGTGACCGCGTGTTCCTGCATCGCCTGCAGCAAGGCGGCCTGTGTTTTGGGCGGGGTGCGGTTGATCTCGTCGGCGAGGATGATATTGGCGAAGAGCGGGCCGCGGATAAAGCGAAAAGTCTTGTGACCGGTTTCGGCGTCTTCTTCGAGCACGTCGGTGCCGGTGATGTCGGAGGGCATCAGGTCTGGGGTGAATTGAATGCGGCCGAAGGATAGGTCGAGGGTGCGCGCGATGGTCTGAATAAGCGTGGTTTTGGCGAGGCCGGGTACGCCGACTAACAGGCAATGGCCGCCGGAGAGCAGGGCGATGAGCAACTCTTCGACGATTTGCTTCTGTCCGATGACGGCTTTGCCGACTTCGGCGTAGATCTGGTCCCTGGTTTGGCTGAGTTGGGCTACGGCCTCGACGTCCGACATGTACTTCCTTTCAAATATGCAGGTTTTTGCGCTGACACAAGATAGATAAGGTTAGGGGGTTTCGCCAGCATAGTGGACGGGTGGTTGAGTAGGGTATTATGGTAGGTTTATCAAGACATTGCATACATCTTCGGGCGATTGCACATAGACTGTCTGCAAGCCTGCTTCTCTCGCGCCGGTGATGTTTTCGAAGGTGTCGTCGAAGAACAGAATCTGTTCGTGCGCGACGCCGATGTCGGCGGTAATGGCGTCAAAGGCGCGTCGTTCGGGTTTGCGCACGCCGAGGTCGGAGGAGATAAAAATTTTATCGAAGCCGTTGAATGCCGCGGGAAAGCCGGTTTTCCAGGCGGCAAGGTGCATGGGGTTGGTATTGGTGAAGGCGTAACAGGGCAGTTCCGCACGGACTTGGGCGATGGCCGCCAATACTTCGGGCAAGTCGGCGACAAAGACGGCGTTCCAGCCGGCAGCTATTTCGTCATCGCTGGCGTCGAGTTGCAAAAAATCGCGCAGATGGGCGAAATATTCGGCGGCTTCGATCTCGCCGCGTTCGTGTCGCTCATAGGCCATGTCGAAATGGAATGTGGCTTTCAGTTCGGTGAAAGAGAGTTTTGAGATGGGCTCCCATCGTTTCAGGACGCGGTCGAAGTCAATTTCGATTACCACGCCGCCCAGGTCGAACAATAGCGCTTTGACTTCCTTCATATCAGGTTTTGCGGTCCTTCTTTTTCGCCGCCGGGAAGAGCACGTTGTTCAGGATCAATCGGTAGCCGGGTGAGTTGGGGTGCAGGGCGAGGTTGGTCGGCGGGTCGCCGACGTGGTGTTTGTGGTCTTCGGGGTCGTGGCCAGCATAAAAAGTGAAGGTGCCTTTGCCGGCGCGGCCGTGGATGTATTTGACATTGTCGGTGCCCTCTTCCTGGCCGAGCAGAACCACGGACTTCTTGATCAACCCTTTGCGAAAGGCGGTGGTCTGGCCGAGGAAGCCGTCGACGATATTGGTGTGGCACTGGGTGAGCATGGTCGGGACCGGGTCGTATTTGGCGGAGAATTCGAAGAGAGTGAAATATTCGGCCTCGGCAGTGCGGATTTGGCGCATATCGGTGGGGGTGGTGTCGATGTCGGAGAATTCGTAGACGAGGGGGTTCATTTCTAGGGTGAAGTTTTCGAAGGCCATCGTGCGGTCGAAGTTGAGTTTGCCTTGCGCCTGGGCGTTGGCGCCGTCGCCGTCAAAGATCTGGTGACAGATATCGAGGTCGAGGGCGGCGAGGGCGATGTCGAAGGTGTCGGTGGCCGAGCACATCGCGAAGAGGAAACCGCCGGAGGCCATGTATTCGTAAATCTTGATCGTGACGGCTTTCTTCTGCTCGGAGACTTTGACGTAGCCTAGGTGCTGAGCCATTGCTTCGTAGGTGGCTTGTTGCTCTCGGTACCAGGCTTCGCGGCCGTATGAGCTGTAGAACTTGCCATACTGGCCGGTGAAATCCTCGTGGTGCAGGTGCAGCCAATCGTAGTCGTCGAGGGCGCCTTCTAATACTTCTTCGTCCCATATTTTTTCGTAGTCGATTTGCGCGTATTCGAGTGCCATGGTCACCGCGTCGTCCCAAGGTTGTTTGTTGGGCGGGGTGTAGACGGCGATTTTTGGTAATTTTTCCAGGCGGACGATATCCATGTTGCCGCCGTCGATCTCGGCGTAGATTTGCGCGGCCTGGACTTCGGATATACGGGCAGTGGTGATGCCTCGTATCTGGGCTTCGGCGTCGATTGACGGTTGAAAAT
>DQLG01000253.1 GCA_015660315.1 Candidatus Latescibacterota bacterium | reverse complement strand
AGCTTTCTACGATGATTTGATCTAAGGAATCGTAGTGTTTTCTCCCAAGGCCCGCTATCGCTCAGTCTCCCAAAATGCGATTTAATGTCCCGCTCGGTCGCATGGCCGCCGCCGCCTTCTGCGGGTCGGGGTGGTAGTAGCCGCCAATATCGACGGTCGAGCCCTGTGCGTCGTTTAACTCGGTGACGATTGTTTTTTCGCTGGCCGCCAATTGCTCTGCCAGTTTGGCGAACTGCTCTTGCAGCGCCGCGTCTTTGTCCTGCTCGGCCAAGGCTTGTGCCCAGAACAATGCCAGATAAAAATGGCTGCCGCGATTGTCCAACTCGTTGACCTTGCGCGAAGGCGATTTGCGCTCGATCAGGAACTTGGCGGTGGCTTGATTTAGCGCTGTGGCCAAAACCTGCGCGCGCGCGTTCTCCGTCTTGTAGGCCAAGTCTTCTAGCGAAACGGCCAGCGCGAGAAATTCACCCAACGAATCCCAGCGCAGATGCCCTTCTTCGACGAATTGCTGCACGTGCTTCGGCGCCGAACCGCCGGCACCTGTCTCGAAGAGACCGCCACCGGCCAATAGCGGCACGATAGAAAGCATCTTGGCGCTGGTGCCCAATTCTAATATCGGAAACAGGTCGGTCAGATAATCGCGCAAGACATTGCCGGTGACGGAAATCGTATCTTTGCCGTCTTTGGCGCGCGCCAGACTCAAGCGGATGGCGTCGACCGGCGCTAAGATCTGGATATCTAGGCCGTCTGTATCGTGGTCTTTTAAATAGGTAGTAACCTTAGCGATCAGATTGGCGTCGTGCGCGCGCCTTTCGTCGAGCCAGAAAATGGCTGTTGCGCCGGTCTGGCGCGCCCGGGTTACGCCGAGTTTGACCCAGTCTTGGATGGGCAAGTCGCGCACTTGGCACATGCGCCAGATATCGCCTTCTTCGACCTCGTGTTCTAACAGCACTGTTCCGGAATTATCGATGACGCGCACGTGCCCATTGCCCGCGATTTCGAAGGTCTTGTCGTGGGAGCCGTATTCCTCGGCCTTTTGCGCCATCAGCCCGACATTCGCCACATTGCCCATCGTCGTCACGTCAAAGGCACCGTGTTCTTTGTGGAAGGCGATCGTTTCCTGGTAGATACCCGCGTAACAGCGATCGGGAATGGTGAACTTGGTGTCTTTTTGTGCTCCATCCGGTCCCCACATCTGCCCGGATTCGCGAATGGCGGCCGGCATTGATGCGTCGATTATTACATCGCTCGGCACGTGTAAATTGGTGATGCCGCGGTCGGAATTGACCATCGCCAGCTCGGGCCTTGTTTCGTAACATGCGGCGATATCGGCTTTGATTTCTTGTTGTTGGGCCTCGGGCAGGCTGGCAATTTTGGCGTAGACATCGCCGAGGCCGTTTTTCAGGTCGACGCCGATTTTGGCCAATATGGTCGCGTGTTTTTCGAGCGCGTCCTTGTAGTAGACGGATACCGCATGGCCAAAAAGGATCGGGTCGGAGACCTTCATCATCGTCGCTTTTAGGTGCAGCGAGAATAACACGCCCTGGTCCTTGGCGTCTTGAATTTCCACTTCGTAAAAGGCGCGCAAGGCGCGGGTGCCCATCCGGGTGGCATCAATCACCTCGCCTGCTTGTACGGCGGTCTCCGCTTTCAAGACGGTTGTATTGCCGTCGCCGTCGACAAATTCGATGGCGACATTGCCGGCTTCCGCGATGACGGCCGACTGTTCGCTGCCGTAGAAATCGTTATCGCTCATATGCGCCACGTGGGATTTCGAATCGGCGGGCCAGGCACCCATCGGGTGCGGGTTTTTCTGCGCATATTCTTTCACCGCCGAGGCCACGCGGCGGTCGGAGTTGCCTTCGCGCAACACGGGATTGACGGCGCTACCCAGGATCTTGGCGTAGCGGGCCTTATTTTCCTTTTCTGCCTCGGTCGTCGCGTCCTCTGGATAATCAGGCAGGGCATAACCCTTTTCTTGCAGTTCTTTGATCGTGGCGGTCAGTTGCGGGATAGACGCGCTGATATTCGGCAGTTTGATGATGTTGGCTTCGGGCATTTTGGCCAGTTCACCCAGTTCTGCTAATGCGTCGGACTGCTTCTGCTCGTCGGTCAGGTGGTCGGAGAAATTTGCGATAATGCGGCCGGCCAACGAGATGTCTCGCGTCTCGACAGTGATGCCCGCGGCCTCAGTGAAGATCTTGATAATGGGCAGCAGGGAATAAGTTGCCAACGCTGGGGCTTCGTCTGTTTCGGTGTAGATAATCTTCGATGTTGATGCCATCGTTTTTCCTTGTCTATTAGGGCATGTCGCCAAAACATGAGTAAAAACAAATACGTCAATATCGGTCGGCTCTTGATTCGACCGTCCGCAACTACTCTACCAAAAACTTACTAATTCCAAAAACGATTTATACGACTATGTTAAATTCCTCAAAGGAATACCTTTTTCCTTGTCTATTAGGACATGCCGCGCAAACATCAGTAAAAAACCAACTATATAACTAATCAGCTTCTCACAGAAACGTCAAGGCGGCCCTCATGTCAGCAAGGTGTTGTTTAGTCGGCGTTTTGTGATGAGTTAATTATCGGTTGCATGCAAGAGATAGACCGCTTAGACCGATAGCTTCGGGCTGCTCAGCACTGTCTACTTATGCCGGATATATTTACTTCGATCATTTTCCTACTAAGAATTTAATTGACAATATAGATGCTATCGCATACCTTGAAATTAAACCTTTAGTAGGATGGGCTTATAAGCTATGGTGCGCAAAGAATCGACGGACAAAAAACTCACTCCGCTTGAAACCTTGATTATGAATGCCCTATGGGACGACTCACCCGCCGCCGTCAAGCAAATCCAGGAGCGGCTCAAATCCGTCAAGCCGATGGCGTATAGTACGGTGCTAACGATGATGCGGATTTTGCGTGACAAGGGTTTTCTCGTCTCAGAACGACAAGGCAAGGCGGATCTTTATCGTCCGGTTGTCTCGCGCGATGATGCGGGCCGGCGGTCGCTGGGCGAAGTGATCGATTCATTTTTCTCCGGCTCGGCTGAGGCGCTGGTCAGCCAGCTATTGGCCGGCCGGTCTTTGAGCGATGAGGAGTTGAAGGCGATCCGCGCGGAGTTGGACAAGACGCTGGCGAGCAGGAAGAGCGGCAAGCAATGAATGTGACATTAAACCAACTGGGTGGCGAGTTATTTGGCCGATTGGGGCAATTGAGCGTCGAACTAGCGTTGCTGGCGGCTTTGGTGTTATTGGCTAGTCGTTTGCTGCCGCTGCAATCGCCGGCCCTGCGCCATTTTCTTTGGGTGGTAGTTTTGCTCAAGCCGATCGTCGCTTTCGCGATCAGTTCGCCCTGGACGCTATTTGCCCCACTGGCTTTGACTTTGCAACCCGAAGGTTCGTTGCTGCGCTATGCGCCTTCATTGGCATCTGTTGAAATATCCAACACTGTTGCCGTTGCCAATGTGCGTTCTGCGTCTTTGCTCATGGCTGGCTGGCTGGCGGCGGTGTGGGCTGCGGGCGTCGCTATATTGCTGGGGAGGATGCTGGTCGGTTATGGCGTTATTTGGAAGTTGCGGCGCCGAGCGCGGGTAGATAACACCGGATATCTATTTAACGTGCTGCAGCAGACGCGCCGGGCGCTACGGGTCAATGCCTATGTTGGCGTGGCGACTTCCGACGTTGTCCGCTCTCCGATCGTGATGGGCATTTTCAGGCCGTTGATCGT
>DQLG01000818.1 GCA_015660315.1 Candidatus Latescibacterota bacterium | reverse complement strand
GCCGGCGCAAATTGACGAAACGGCGATAATCGCGCCGGGCGTCGTCGACCGTGATGCCGTATTCGCCTACCGCCATTTTGGCCCCGCCTTCACAGCAGCCAGCTCCTGATCCGGATCGAGATGTATTCCCCGAGCAGCACCATGGCGACCACGCCCAGCACGACGGTACCGGCGCGGTCGTAGGCGAGCGACATGATCTGTTCGGCGAAGATCAGGCCGATGCCACCGCCGCCAACCATTCCCAAAATAGCCGCACGGCGTATATTGATATCGAATTGAAAGATGACGTTGCCGACGAATATCGGAAAGACCTGCGGCAGCACGGCGAAAAGCAACACTGCCATCCGCTTGGCGCCGGTTGCTTCAATGGCCTCGACCGGTCCGATTTCGATATTTTCAATCGCCTCCGCCGTCGTCTTGGCGAGGAAGCCGACCGAGCGGACCGCCAACGCCAACATGCCCGGCAGCGGCCCCAGACCGAGCGCCGATACGAAGATCAAGGCAAAAATCAGCTCATGCACCGAGCGCGACAGCACGATGGTGACGCGCCCCGCCCAATAGGACGCCAGACCCGCCGGGGTAACGTTGCGGGCCGCGAGAACCGCAACCGGTATCGCGATGACCATGCCGATCAGCGTGCCAAAGAGAGCGATCAGGAAAGTCTCGAACAGGGCCAGCAAAATCGACGGAAAATAGCCGAGGTTGGGAAGAAACCAGGCGGCGGTTTTCAACATCTGGCCGAGCCCGCCGGTGCGTGCCCAGTCGGTTTGGAAGACGAAGACATGTGCGGTCAAAACCAGCACGACCGAGGCGAAACCGGCAATGAGACAATATCTCTTTAGAATCGTATTCCGCGGCCGTAGTGGATTGGCGTCGCCGATCAGGCCCGCGCCGTTAATGCCAGAGGCGTCGGCGGCCTCGATCCCGCTCACGCGGCATCCTGGTCGGTATAGATCGAATGCAGTATGGACCGATCGACCTCTCGGGTCTCGGCATCGAAGACAATTCGCCCCTCTCTGAGACCGACGATCCGTTTCGAATACCCGGTGGCGACATCGAGGTCGTGGACACTGACCAGCATCGGAACGTGGTGTTCGTCGGCGACCGCGCACATGAGTTCCATGACCTCGGCGCCGATTTTTGGGTCGAGGCTGGAGGTCGGCTCATCGACCAGCAGGATTTTTGGCTGTTGCATCAGGGCGCGGGCAATGCCGACGCGCTGGCGCTGACCACCGCTCAACTGATCGGCGCGCTTCCGGATCTGGTCCAGGATGCCGACCCGGCTGCAGAGCTCCATGGCCCGTTCGATGTCGTCCTTGCGAAAGGCACGGGTCACCGCGCGCCAGGTGCTGGCCACGCCGAGGCAGCCCGAAAGCACGTTCTCCAACACGGTCAGGCGGTCGACCAGATTGTATTCTTGAAAGATCATGCCCATGTGCCGCCGCGCGCGCTGCAGGCCGCGGCGGTCGAGCTCGCTGACGCGAACACCGTCGAGCACGACCAGCCCTTCGCTCGGCTCGACAAGGCGGTTGATGCACCTGAGCAGCGTCGATTTGCCTGAGCCGCTTAGGCCCAGGACGGCGATGACCTCCGCGCCATCGACGGCCAGATCAATGCCCCGGAGCGCGGTCTCGCCGGTCGGATAGGTTTTCTTTAGGCCGACGACTTCAAGCAGGGCCATCGATGCTGATCTCTCTCTATTGGAAAATGAGGTTATGGCGGTGCGCCGGAAGCAGCATACAGCCGCTTCCGGTCGCGACGCCATCCATTGGACGAAACGCCTGGGGCGCCGCTGCTATTTCTTCTTTTTCTTCAGCTTGGCCTTTAGCGCCAGGATTTTACGCAACGGATCGAAGCGGTCGTCCTCCGCCGCCTGGAATTCCGCCCAGCCCGTGGCCGCCAGGACCGCTTGACCCGCTTTCGTCTTGGTCATACCCGTGAAGGCGTCCCTCAGTCTTTTGACCATTTCGGGTTTCATCCGTTTCTTGTCGACTGAAATGACATCAATCGGTATTTGAGGTGAAATCCAGAGGTAGTTGAAATCCTCCTTTTTCATCTCGCCCGAGATGATCACCCGTCGCAAGGTGCCGAGTGAGAGAAATGCCGCATCGGCCTTCCCCGCCTGGATAGCGCGCGCGCTGGCGGTGTGCGAACCGGAATAGAAGACGCGGCCCCAGTAGGATTCGAGCTCCTTGCCACCAATTTTTTCAGCGAACAAAGCGCGCGGCAGTGCATTGCCCGAGGTACTGCCCGGATCGACCAGGGCCAAGACCTTGCCCTTGGTGGATTCAAGGGTCTTCATGCCGCTGCCAGTCTTTGTCACCAGGGCGCCCAAATAGCAACCGCACGGCTTGTCATTGAACATGTCGGCGGGAATCGTATAGCTGACGAGGGGCACGATCGCGCCGCCCGACTTTTCGTGCGCGACGATATAGATCTTCGGCCCCAGGCTCGCAACATCGACAAATCCGCTCAGCATGGCTTCGACGACGGAGGCATAGGATGTCGTTGTGTAGAAATTGATGTTCACGTTGGCCGTCTTGCTGAGATAGTCGATTGCCACCTCCCAGCGCTTGGCCAGGGTTGACATTTCCTCGGTGCGGATCACCGCGAGCGTCAGTTCTTCCTTTTTCTCCGCGGCCAGCGCCGCCGTGCCCGTGCCAAGCGCGATTCCCGCGCCGAACAGTAGAGCCAGTCCGAATATTTGCTTTCTCATTGCCATCTCCTCCCATATTAGCCAGTACGCAGCGACCCCATGTCGCCCAGGCCGTGCCCAGTGTGCAAGGTACGCAGTCGGGTGGAATTCGCAACAATTCCG
>DQLG01000037.1 GCA_015660315.1 Candidatus Latescibacterota bacterium | reverse complement strand
GTAAACCTCTGGAGCTCGGCGGCTCCCCAGGGCGCGAAGCGGCCACAGGGCGCGGCGTCTCGATGATTACCCAGGCCGCCGCAGCGAACTTCAAAATCCCCATCAAGGGCAGCAGAATCGCCATCCAGGGTTTTGGCAATGTCGGCTCGTACGCCGGCCTGCTGCTACACCAAGCCGGTGCCAAGATCATCGGCGTTGGTGACCACACCGGTGGCGTCACCAACGCCGACGGCCTCGATGCCGAGGCTCTCTTCGAACACGTGCGCCGCGAGGGGAGTGTCGCCAGTTTCCCAGGTGACCGCATTAGCAACGAAGAGCTGCTGGTCATGGACTGCGATATCCTTATACCCGCAGCCCTTGGCGGTGTCATTACCCGCGACAACGCCAAGGATATCGAGGCGAAGATGGTCGTCGAAGCGGCCAACTCCCCCATCACGACCATCGCCGACGAAATCCTCGGCGAGCGCGGGATCTATATCGTGCCCGATATCCTCGCCAACGCCGGCGGCGTCACCGTGTCCTATTTCGAGTGGGTACAGAATATCCAGGTCTTCACCTGGAGCGAAGAGCAAGTCAACAGCGAACTGGAAAAATATATGCTACCGGCCTATCAGGCGGTGCTAAAAGTCATGAACGACCGCCAAGTGAATATGCGTACGGCGGCCTTCTGCATCGCCATCGAGCGCGTTGCCGGGGCCGAGCGTATTCGCGGCGGCCTCTAAGGAGCTATCGATTTGGAAAAACTGGTCTGGTTATTGGTCTTCACCCTCGGCTATTGGTCCTATTGTATTTTCTGGGGTCTGAAAGGCGCCCGTCAGACCAAAACGGCCTCCGATTATTTTATCGCCGGCCGCGGTATCAGTATCTGGGTCTTCGTACTCGCCGCCACGGCCACATCCTTTAGCGGCTGGACTTTCGTCGGTCACCCCGGCACCATCTACAACGTCGGCCTGCCCTACGCCTTTGCCTCCTTTTACGCCATAACCATCCCATTCACCGGCGTCATGTTCCTCAAGCGCCAGTGGCTGCTAGGCAAGCGCTACGGCTTTATCACCCCGGGCGAGATGTTCAGCGCCTACTACCGTACCGACGCGATGCGCATCCTCACCGTCATCGTCGCCCTCGTCTTCAGCGTGCCCTATCTCGGCATACAGCTCAAAGCATCGGGCCTGCTTTTCAAACGCCTGATGACTGGTACGCCTTTGGAAGGCACTTTTATCGGCACCGTCGAAGGCGGGGCGATCATGCTCTCGATCGTCGTCTTTATCTATGTCGCCTCGGGCGGTTTGCGCTCGGTCGCCTATGTCGATTGTGCTCAATGCATACTGCTGGCCCTCGGCATCGTCGTACTCGGCTTTATCGCGCTTGACCTGGTCGGCGGCTGGGCCGCTTTCAAGACCGGCCTAGCCACCCTCGCCCAGCAAAAACCCGACATGGTTGCCATTCCCACCCGGCCCGAATCAAGCTCATTGCTCGAACGCGCCGGAACCCTCTTCTTCGATTCGGCCGGCGGTCCCTGGACTGGCTTGATGATCCTAACCTATATGTTCGCGCTAATGGGAATCCAATCGGCCCCGGCTTTTTCGATGTGGGCCTTCGCCAACCGCGATCCCTCGCCCTTTCCCTGGCAACAGGTCGTCGCCTCCTCGCTCGTCATCGGTGGGATCATGTTCTTCTTCACCGCCATCCAGGGTTTGAGTGTCCGCATACTCGACATGGGCTTGATCCCCGGCACCCAACCGCTCGACCTGCCCTCTTCGGACCTGCTCGTGCCCTATTTGATCGACACGCTCGCCAATAGCTACCCCATCCTATTGGGGCTTTTAGCCGTTTGCGCCTTAGCCGCGATGCAATCGACCGGCGCCGCCTATATGTCCACTGCGAGCGGTATTATCACGCGGGACCTCTATCGCCATTTCTTTAACAGAGAAGCCTCAAACACAGCCCAGCTTTTTGTCGGCCGCCTCAGCGTAGCCATCGTCGTCACCATGGCCCTATTGGTCGGCTTGGCTTCAGGAGACCTGCTGGTCCTGCTCGGAGGATTAGCCGTCTCTTATGGTTTCCAGATGTGGCCGGCGCTTTTGGGCATCTGCTATATCCGCTTCTTCACCCCCCAAGGCATTGTCTACGGCCTGATCGCCGGCCTCATAGCCGTAACCTTCACCTATATCACTGAATTGGGCGGACTGATCGGCATCGGCCGCTATCCGCTCACCCTACACAGCGCGGGCTGGGGCATAATGTTCAACCTCGGCACCGTCGTGCTCGTCAGCCTATTCAGTCAATCCAAGAATTCCGAGGCCCTAAGCCACCGCGACCGCTACCACGATTTCCTCAAAGAGTACACTACCCTACCAGAACACAAAAAGAAATGGAAACGACCGACTTGGATCCTGACGATCGTCTGGTTTCTCTGCGCCATTGGTCCCTTTGCGGTATTGGGCAACGAAAGCGATCCCGCGCTTTGGCCCTTTGGCATACCCACGCTCTGGGTCTGGCAAATCGTCTGGTGGATCATCGGCTGCATTATGATGTATCTGCTGGCTTTTAAGTTGGAAATGTCCACGGTGCCCGAACGGGAAGTTGAACCTCTAACCCAAGAGGCATAAGCGCCTTGCCAAGACGCAACGGATCCCCTTGAACATCTCATCCGCCATCCGGCTGCCGTTGGCGCTGGCCGCCGCGTGGGCTTTCACCGCGCTTATTCCCGAGCAAGGCGATACGAGCGGCCTGAGCCTCTTTCCGCCCGTTGCCGCGATACTCGTCGCCATTACCACAGGGCGGCTGATCCTTGGCCTGACGTTGGCGATCCTCGGCGGCGCTATAATCGCCCTGCCGGCGGACACCCCCCTCTACCTGATTCCCTTGCGCGGTCTGCAGCGCGGCCTCCTAGATTTTATCTGGTCGCCGCTGCGCGATTCGTTCCAGCTTTTCATCCTCGGCTTCACCGCTTCGCTCATCGGCATGGTGCGCGTAATCTCGTTGGCAGGAGGCACACGCGGCATCGCCGAATTGTTGATCGCCAAAGCCGCCGGCGCACGTTCGACCCGAATGGCCACCGCTCTTCTAGGTCTGGCCATCTTCTTCGACGACTACGCTAATACCCTAGTCGTCGGCACCACCATGCGGCCGATCACTGACCGCTTCCGCATCTCGCGCGAAAAACTGGCCTTCCTCGTCGATTCCACCGCCGCACCAGTCGCCGGCATCGCCATCGTCAGTACTTGGGTCGGCTTCGAAGTTGGCCTTTTCGATAGTGCTATGAACCAGGTTCAATCCGGCGTCTCGGGCTACGAATTGTTCTTCCGGGCAATGCCTGCCCGTTTTTACTGCCTATTGACCCTGGCCTTCGTGTTCATCTCAACCGCCCTCGGGCGCGACTACGGCCCCATGCTCACAGCCGAACGCCGTGCCCAAAAGACCGGCCAAGTCCTCGCCCCCGACGCGCAACCGCCGACCGGCGGCGAAGACAAAATCCCCGACCACCCAGGCTTGCGCGCGCATTGGGCCGTGGCCGCAGCACCCGTCTTAGTCGTCGTATTCGGCGTACTCGGCGGCATGCACCTCGACGCGTACAACGCGCCAGCCGTCGTCGCGGCACGTACAGCGCACGGTTTTTTTGCCCGCCTCTACTGGATCGAAACCTTCGCCAATGCCGACGGTGCCAAAGTCATGTTTATCGCGGCCTTACTCGGTTCGGCCCTGGCCATGATACTTGCGCTCACCCGCCGCGAAGAATCGAGCGAGGCACGGCCACTCGGCATCGTGCAGATAGCGAAAACCTGGGTAACCGGCATTACCGGTTTCTCTTATGCACTGGTGATCCTGGTGCTGGCCTGGGCCATCAAGGAAACCTGCGAAGCCGTCGAGACCTCAGCCTATATCATCGGCGCGCTGTCCAGCTTCCTCGATCCCAATTTCCTTCCCCTAATCGTCTTCCTGCTCGCCGCAGCTGTCGCCTTCTCGATAGGCACTTCATGGACGACCATGGCCATCCTCCTACCGACTATGGTCCCCGTCGCCTACGACATGGGCGGTATCGGGCTAACCGTATTGGTCGCCGCCGCCGTGCTTGACGGCGCCATATTCGGCGACCATTGCTCCCCAATCAGCGACACGACCGTGCTCTCTTCGATCGCCTCTTCCTGCGACCACCTCGCCCACGTCCGCACACAAGCTCCTTACGCCTTGACGACAATGGCCGTCGCCGGTTCCTGCGGTTACTTAGGCAGCACGCTATTGTGGTCGCCTGCCATTGGTCTGGTCTTGGGATTGGCGATTATTACAGCCATCCTCTTACTCGTGGGCAAAAAAACGGACGAGGATTGAGTGGACTAGCTAGCTT
>DQLG01000217.1 GCA_015660315.1 Candidatus Latescibacterota bacterium | reverse complement strand
TTGATCACCGCGAGCTTTTACGGCTTCTGCCCCCCGAATCCCCCAAAGTGCTTTTCCAGTTGCTCAAAAGGCTCAATAGCTATCTGGAAAAATGTGCGGATTCGGTCCGCTGTCTGCGGGGCATGCGCGTTGCCCACTTCATGGTCAACATATACCAGACCCTCGCCGCCGACCCCAAAGCCTGGCGGCGGCGCTCGCCTCCGCCCTGCTGCATCGACGGCGAAAAAATCGGCAAGCTCAAAGAAGACAAAAAAGTCGACGAACTCGCCGAGGCCTACGAGACCCGAATCAACCAATTGCAGCGCATTGACCTGCGCCGTAGCCTGACCGCCATCAGTGAAACGCGCGAAGAAACACCACAGATGCTCGAATCCGACTACGAGAGCGTATTGTGCATCGAAGCGCCTTTGCGTCTCGGTATCTCCAGTGCCAACGCCTCGGATAACCACCTGCGCAGTAAGGAACAAGGTGGCAAGACGCTCAATATCGCGATCGACCTGCAGCGAGAAGGAGAAAAAGAAGCCACCCCGCCACTCAAGGTCACGGCCCGGCGGCTGGCTGAACCCAAGCTGATCCTGCGCTCCCTCTCGATGGATTTCAAAGCCGACTTCGAGGCCAGCAACCGCGGCGACGCGGCGACGATGAGCGGGTTGTTTTTCGCCTACCGCCGTGGCGGCGACGAAGCGCTGCGGCTGGTCAAACAATGCCTAGTCCACAGCGGCATCATCCGCCAAGGCTCACAGGACATCATCAACGACATCGCTGCCTTTACCGGCGGCGGCGGTCTTGAACTCACGACGAGCAGCAAGGTCTTACAGGGGTCCGGGCTCGGAACCAGCAGCATCCTTTCCGCGGCAATCCTCAAAATGCTCTACCGCCTCTCCGGCCATCCCTACGCCGCATCCGAGACCGAATATCCCGGTCTCTACGACCACAGCCTGCTACTCGAGCAGAGTCTCGGGCTCAATAGCGGTTGGCAGGACGCGCGCGGGGCCAGCGGAGGCCCTTCGGCGATCAAGGACTTCTACGCCCCGCCAACCAACGGCCTGCCTTCGCCCGAACGAAAATTTCTCACCGAAGTCGATGAGGCCCAGTTTACCGAACGGGTCGTGCTTTTCGACACCGGCATGTCGCGCGCGGCTACTCGAGGGCTCAATATCGTACTCGATGCCTACCTGTCCAGAAACCGCAAGCGTTACACCGCCATCCGCGAGTCCCTCGCGATCCACGACCACATGGTCGCAGCCTTGTGCGCGGGCGACTATTCCGAACTCGGGAAACTGGCCGCTTGCTACTGGCAGTTGCGCTGTGCCCTGGACCCCGATGCCACCAACGAAGCGCTGCAATATCTCTTTACAAACCCCCAGATAAGCGACCTAACCGAGGGCGGACTGATCACTGGCGCCGGCGGCGGCGGCTTCGCCCTGCTGATCACCGTTGAAGGCCAACGCGCCGCATTGTGCGAAAGGCTCAACAAGCTGCGCAAAAACGCGGCCTTCGCCAAGAGCAGCGTCGTTTCCTACCAGCTCAATGCCCGGGGCATCCAGCTCCGCGACTAAATGGTCTACCCACGGTGAGCTCCCAGCGAGAGCATCTACTCATCGACGGCTATAACCTGATCAAATCGAGCCAGCTCTTCGATCGTCCCGAGCGCCCCCTCGAACAGGCCCGTATGAATCTGCAACGAGCGCTCGATGCCTACCAACGTCATACACAAAACACAATAACGCTCTACTACGATGGCGACAGCACCATTGAGCTGCCGCAGCAAAGCCGACACGAAGAGATACGAATCATCTTTTCACACGCGCCGGAAACAGCCGACGACCTGATCATGCGCGCGGCCCAGGACAAACACGGGGCCAAATGGCTAAGGGTCATCAGTTCGGATCGCGAGATCCGCCGCTATGCCGAACGCCACAAGATTCGCTCGACCCGTTCGGAAGATTTTCTCGACGAGCTCGATGCGCCCATCCCCGCCCCCCTACCACAGGCAAGCGAACAATCGGGCTCCGCTAAACCCTTGACCACCGACGAACTAGACGAATGGGAACGCTTGTTCACGGCGCGACCGGCGCCCGCACCCAAGCCCCGGCCGCAAGGTGCAAACGACGGCACCGAGACCGACCCGCACCTCGACAAGCACACGATAGACGAGTGGGAACGATTGTTCAAAAGAGGCGATTCGGAACAATGACCATATTGCCGCAAAGCGATCTCACTACGCCATACGCAAGCAGCGCCCCAAGCCATCAGCAATTCCGCCAAGCCTTGGCCATCGACCCCAACTCCGCCGAAGCCCGGCAAAACTAGCCGCTACACGCGCAGCTGCACAGGATCGCTAGGAAGGCAACGGCAACGACAATTCGCGCAGTATCGCCAGGCTATGGTATCCTTGCGAACTACCAGAGCGCGCCAGGGCCTCAAGATGCACTTTGAGCCATCCAGCTTCACAAGGCGTATCCACATCATACCAAGGCGGCAACAAACCCAAGGTCTGCTCTCCCAACCGCTCGATGGTCTGCTGCAACACCGCACCGGTGCTCCATTCCACATCGGCGAAGATCCGGCTATTCCCCGGGCGCCGACCGACTAGACAGTAGCCACCGTCGGTGCTCGGCCCCAATACCACCTCTTTTTCGCGCAATAACGCCAAACCCTCGTCGATATATTCCGGCGGCAGACTCGGGCTATCCGATCCAATGAGCACCACGCGTTCGGCGCCCCGAGTAAAAGCCCATTGCATCAATTGCTCCATCCGCCGGCCGAGGTCCGCATCGGGCTGCGGTACAAACTCAAAACCCCCAACCGACGTCAATAGATCGCGCAACGCGAATTCAGCGTCAGCCGGCGCATAGGCCACGGCTTTGACATCAGCCCCCGACGCCTGCAATAGCGCAGCGCAGTCTAGCACAAAAGCGCGGTAAAGACCGGCTGCTTGCTCGGCGCTCAAATGGCTTTGCAACCTCGTTTTAACCTTGCCAGGTTGCGGATTTTTGACAAATAACACGGCACAAGTCGACATCCCCCCCCTCCCCTATTGTCTGTAATAAGCGGACTGCGTACTTTATCAGATTCCCGAATATAAGGCGTTGCCGCCATCCACAAAACACCGATGCAAGAGGATCCCATGGCCCAAGTCAATATCGTCCGTCACAATCCCATCGCCATCTTCTCCAACCCAACCGAAGTGATCATCAACGACGACAACGGCGATGTCGTGCGCTTAGTCGAGCCGTCCGGCAATGTCGGCACACAATACGCCAATGACATCGGCTCCGAGTGGTTCGGCACCATCGAACATCTCAATAAGGGCCTGAAGATCTGCGGCGTGCATTGGTCCGATGTCTACAAAACCGACGTGCTCTGGACCACGCCCTCCGCCGACCGCGACGAATGCGACCAGTTCAAAAACGACTTTAATGCCTGCTATGGGGCGATGATCAATGCCGTCACCGGCGGTCCGATGCGCTCTAACCGCATGGCCCGCTTCACCCACCAGGAGGGTTTCCCCGATCCGGCCGCCCTCTTCGAAATCCAGATCAAAGCCGCCGCGGGTGAAACCGTCGAAATAGGCGGCGGCAAAATAGACTACGGCACCTGGATCGACCACCAGCCCTCCGGCGCCTCCGTACTGCACAAGGGCGCCGACGGTGAGATGGTCACAAGCTTGGGTGACGATCTGATCGAGGAAATGAACTTTATCCTCGAAGAACAATACGCCAAGCCCTTCGCCGAAGAAGGCGTAGATTTCAAGAAGCAGACGGTCTTTATGGAAATACTCGTCGCCGTCGATGACGATCCGGCCAAAACCTGGCAACGCATCGAAGCTACCCGCCAGGCCTTTGCAGCCTACTACGGCGACGACCGCCCCGCCGGGCTGATCTATCCCGTTTCGCGCATTCCCAACCTCGACAGCATCATCGAGCCGCAGCCGCGAGTCGTTTCCGGCAACGTCGAAATCCATCGCTCAGGCCAGCTCGAAAACGGCTTCTCGACCTGGGCAGGTTTTAGCCACCACGGCGTACGCGAGGTGCAGGTCTCGGCCGTCAGCGGCACAGACGCGAGCACGCAGCTTGGCCTGCTCGACGCCCGCATCAAGGAAGCCGGCGGCACCGGCCTCAAGGAAGACGGCGTCTTCAACAACGCCTATATCACCGCCGGCGACGACTCGGCCGCCAACCGCGCTTCGATCGGCTCCTTCAACGAGTCCTTTAGCGCCTACTACGCTGACACTAAACCCGCGGGTCGCACCGCACAGTTTATCGGCGGCATTCAACAGGAAGGTCACGCGAGCGGCATCTCCACCCGCGCGATCTTTGCCGAGTAGATCATGCTACAGGCCAAAAAAATAATCGCTGCACTTGAAAAGCAAGGGATCACGCATGTCGTAGGGGTGCCAGACAATGGTTCGCGCACCCTCTACGAGCAGTTGTGGGCCCACGACGAAATCGAGGTCGTGCTCACCAGCAGAGAGGGTGAAGCCTACGGTCTCGCTTCGGGATTATACTTAGGCGGCGCCAACCCACTGGTGCTGATCCAAAACACCGGCTTCTTCGAAGCAGGGGACGCCTTCCGCGGCACGGCCTACAATATGGGGATCCCTTTAGTATCGCTCATCGGCTACCGCGGCTACAAAACCATGGAACCCGGTGCACCGCGCGTTGACACCGCCGCCACCTTCTTCGAGCCGACACTCAACGCCTGGAATATCCCCTACACCGCCATGCACAGCGACAACGATATCGGCCAAATCGACCAGGCCTTCAAAAAAGCCGCCGAGACCTCGCTGCCCACCGCCGTGCTGATCGTCCCGGAGACCACCTAAGATGCTCGATAAATACACCTGTCTCGAAAAGCTGGCCGGCAAACGCACCGACCAGCTCGTCGTCACCACCATGAGCGTCGCGATGCCCTGGGCGACACATTCCGACGGCCCCTTAGATTTCGCGCACGTCGAAAGCGCCATGGGCCACGCCGCCGATTTCGCGCTCGGCCTGGCGATCGCACAACCCGAACGAAGGGTCCTCTGCATCAACGGCGACGGCAGCACTCTGATGTCCTTGGGCGTGCTCGTCACCATGGCGCAACGCCCGGCCGCCAACTTCACCCTGGTCATCACCGAAAACGGTACCTACGAAGTGACCGGCAGCCAGCCGGTACCCGGCGCCGGCCTGATCGACCACGAGCAACTCTGCCGCGGCGCCGGCCTCGAACGCGTCTACACCATCGATAACGACACTGACTTTGACGCCAAGCTCGACCAGCACTTTTGCGAAGAAGGCCCCGTTGTCTTCATCTGGAAAATCGCCAAAGCAACTGAACCAGTGCCCAAACCCTCAAAACCTATCCGCGAACGCGCCTACCATCTGCGCGAAGCCCTGACCGGCGGGGCCTGAAACAACAACGATACAGCGCAATCAGCAGCAGCCTTAATAGTTGCGGACATTTAATATCACCTGAATATCACCCCACCACGCCAACCCAATAGCGGGATACACACGCATGCAACTGCCCCAAATGGCCACCGTCAAACAGCGCTTTGCCAGCACCGCCCTCGACGATATCGCTGGTGAAGTCCGCCGTCAATTAGCCGCCGCCGGCCTAGCCGAGGCCATTAGCCCCGGTGCGCGCATCGCCGTCTCCTCCGGCAGCCGTGGCATCGCCAATATCCCGCTGATCACCCGCACCGTCGTCGACTGCATCAAAGAAGCCGGCGGCGAGCCCTTCCTATTGCCGGCGATGGGCAGCCACGGCGGTGCGACCGCTGAGGGGCAAAAGCAGGTGCTCGCCGGTTATGGCATCGATGAAGAGAGCATGGGCTGCCCAGTCGAAGCCACAATGGACGTCGTCGAAGTCGGCCAGCTCAATGACGGCACTCCCGTATTGCTTAACCGCCTCGCCACCGAGGCCGACGGCGTAGTGCTGATCAACCGTATCAAACCGCACACTTCCTTTCGAGGTATTTTCGAGAGCGGGCTGATGAAGATGATGACCATTGGCCTGGGCAGCCACAAGGGCGCGACCATTGCGCACGCGGGAGGCGCCGAAAGCCTCGCCCGCCTCATTCCCGCCTGGGGCAAATGCATCCTCGACAAGGCCCCGATCCTGCTGGGCGTGGCCATCGTCGAAAATGCCTACGAAAAAACCATGCGCGTCGAAGCGCTCAAACCCGGGCAATTCCAACGCCGCGAGCCTCAACTGCTAGAAGAGGCCCGCACCGCCATGCCGCGTATTTTAGTCCAGGGTATCGACCTGTTGATCATCGAAGAGATCGGCAAGAATATCTCAGGCACCGGCATGGACACCAATGTCGTCGGCCGCATGTGGTTGCCCGGCGTCAAAGAGCCGACCAGCCCCGGCGTCGCGCGTATCGCGATACTCGGGCTAACCGAAGAGACGCACGGCAATGCCAATGGCATCGGATTAGCAGACATCATCACCCGCCGCGCACACGAGGGCATCGACTTTCAGGCGACCTACGCCAATGTCTTCACCACGACCTTCTTAAACCGCGCCTATGTGCCGGTGGTGATGGAATCCGACCGCGAGGCTATTGAAGCCGCGCTCAGCGTGCAGTCTTTGAAAAAAACCGAAAAGGCGCGCGTCGTGCGTATCAAGAACACGCTCGACATCGGCGAGATCCAGATTTCAGAGACACTTTTAGCGGAATTTGCAGACCATCCGGATATCGAGCCGGTGGGTGAAGCGGTGGCGATGGAATTTGATGGCGAGGGGCGGTTGCGCTAAAGGTTTTTGTTCAGAAAGCCGTTACTCCCAGTACGTATAAAATCTATTTTATACAGCACAAAGCAAGCATTTTACTACAATCCCATAAAACTCTTCCTTAGAGCGCACAAAAATACCGCCAAACTCAACGAGTCGGCGGCGCCCATCAATTAATACAGTCTTCTGCAGCTTACAACTCTTTGC
>DQLG01000866.1 GCA_015660315.1 Candidatus Latescibacterota bacterium | reverse complement strand
TATAAGGACAATCCGCTATTTAAATTTGCCGAACACGTCTTTGTCGGGGTGGCGGCGGCCTACATTTTTGGGCAGTACTGGTATCCGACGATCTACGGCGAACTCATCGCCGAATGGACTGATCTGGAGGCGGGGGAGACGGCCAATTGGTGGTTGCTGGCCCCAACGGCGCTCGGGCTTTTGATGCTGACGCGCTTCTCGCTGCGCTTTGCTTGGCTCAGCCGCTATTCTTTTGCCTTTTTTGTCGGCTTGGGCGCTGGCCTGACCATTCCTCGTTATATCTCGTCTTTTATTCTCGCGCAAATCGAGCCTACCCTGCAACCGCTGAGCTTGAGTTGGGATGGCTTTAATCTGCTAGTCATATTGGTGGGCGTAATCGGGGTGCTGGTGTATTTCTTCTTCTCTGTCGAGCACACCGGCGTTGCGGGGCGAGTCTCCAAGGTGGGCATCTGGTTTTTGATGGTCTCTTTTGGTGCATCATTCGGCTATACGGTAATGGCACGGATCTCATTATTGATCGGCCGAGTGACCTTCCTATTCGAAGACTGGTTGCATTTGATGTAAAATTGCGCTACTCTCTGCGGCTAAGTGACAAAGATCCTCATTTTCAGATAAATAACCTTCTTTATTACAAATTTCACAATTTATCTCTTGACTATTGAGTCAGCACTTACTTACTCTGTTGAGTCAGCACTTAAGCACTTCTCCACTTTAATTTGTCAAGCCTTGTGAAAATTGTAATGTCCAAGACTTAAATCTCGCTGAATCTAATTCCATCTTATCGAATGCAAAGTATTGATAATATTATATTTGCGACAACTAAGAGATCAAACTTGAACCAGCTGCGACTTCTACAACACTCTTTTAATTTATTGAACCAACAATGAAATCCACCTTTGGAAAGGAGATCTACATGATCAAGGTCCAAGGCGTTTTTCGCGTCCTGACAGTACTCAGTGTGCTGCTGGCGCTGAGCCTGGTCCCCGTCCAGGCCAGTACTGGCGGTAAGATCGCCGGTGTGGTCACTGATGCTAATACAGGTGATGCGTTGCCGAGTGCCAATATCATCGTAGTCGATTCCGAAATGGGGACTACGGCTGATGAAAAGGGGCGCTTCTTTATCCTCAACGTGCCGACGGGTACTTATACCCTACGGGTGACCTATATAGGTTACGCGCCGATTCAGATCCAGGACCTCATAGTATCGACCGGGCTGACATCCAGCGTTGATATTGGAATGGCGTCGGCGAAGATTCAGGTGGATGAGATGATCATCAAGGCCGAGCGGCCGATTATCGACAAGAATGCCACCAATGCGGTGCGGATCATCAATGCCGATGACCTTGAGGCATTGCCCCTGCGCAGCAGTGAGGAGGTAGTTGCTCTGCAGCCGGGTGTGATCCTCCAGGATGGTGACTTGCATGTTCGCGGATCGCGCGTAGACGAAATAGCCTATTACATTGAAGGTACCAGCACGCGAAACCCGATTACAGGTGGCAGTGCGGCTGAACTGGTCGACGAGGCGATAGAAGAGATTCAAGTACAGGCCGGTGGCTTCAATGCCGAATACGGCGGGGCCACGGCAGGTGTTATTATTCGTCAACTGCGGACGGGAGGCACGGCTTGGGAGTTTGAATTAGTTAGCGAGAACGACGGTGGAGTCAGTACCAGCGAGAATCTTGGAGCCTATGGCTACGGTGAAAAGATCACAGTATTTACCGCTGGCGGCCCACTGGGCGGCAAAGTGAGGCTCTTCACGGCGCTATCGAAGGGAGAAGCAGGGTCTCCACCGATGTATTGGGACGGGTTTGAACTGAATAATCTGGTAGATACCGGGGACCGTGGTGGGGGTGTTCACTGGCAAGACGCGGATGAGGATGGAGAAAAGGAACCGGATAAGGTCGATACGCTTATCGTTAATCCAGGCACGATCGCCCATGCTGGGGCGCAGATCACACGAGCGAACACCACGATGTTGCTCGATTTGAACCCGATCACCTTAAAGCTTACCCATATATTGGCTTCGGGTAATGCGGATAGCCCCGGCACGCCGATTCGAAACATCTTAAACACGCATCGTCTGGCGGAAAGCGATTTTCAGCAGAATATGCTGAGCCTCAAGGCTACGCACGTTTTGTCGGCCAATACTATCTACGACGTGACGCTGTCTTACTTGAAAAATGAGTACGAATCGTATGATCCGTACTTTGAAGACAATTTCATGCTCTATAGTGATAGCACTGCGGTTTCCCAAATGGGCGAGGCGAAAAAATTAGATTTCGCTTCTTTCTCGCGCGCCGGTTCTGCGCCCCGGGATTACGATTTCAATGGCTTTCCGTTTACTCGCCCCGGTGCGACGATGACCGGCTACGGCAAACAGTCTGATGGTTACAAGGGGGTGTCGGGCAGTATAACCAACCAGGGCAAAGTACATCAGTTGAAGGCCGGTTTTGATTTTCAGAGTTGGCAGACTCGGCGTTATTCGATTGGTGGCTTGGGCTCGATCCGCAATCAGATCAATCTCTCCCACCCCGAGCTAGAGGCGGTTTACGATCGCTACTACAGTGGTGAGGTCAAAGCAGACAAACTGCTAAGCGAGTTAATTTCCGCTGCAGAAGCTGCCGGAAAATACGAGGAACTGCAGCGGTTGATTCGTCAGAATAGTCGCGGCGACTTCTTTGGTTTTGATGAATTCGGGCGCGAACAGGAGGGCGGCAAGTCGCTTGGAGGCGACCTCGAAGCGCCGCGTAGTCCTCAGTTTGCATCGGCTTACCTGCAGGACAAGATTGAGTATAAGGATTTGATCGTAAATGCTGGCCTGCGGCTAGATTATTTCGACATCGACTCGTGGGATATTGTCAAGGACGACGAGGGGCGCGCGTTGCTGAATCGCGACGAGCAAAACTACACGCTCTTAATCAGCGACGATAAGGGTAAGACGTATATGACCCGCAGTAAGTCGCATGCCAAGATTAGTCCTCGTCTCGGTTTCTCTTTTCCGGTATCAGATCGCACCGTTATGCACATCCAATACGGAAAGTTTGCGCAGATGCCGGCCCTGCGGTCGAGTCTGACTGGTGGCGCTCGACTCGCTCTTGAGACGGGTGGGCAGAACTTCATCAACGCGCCGACGGCATTTAATCTTGAGCCTATGATGACTACGCAGTACGAGATCGGGCTTGAGCGGCAATTTACGGATCTGGCTTCATTCGATATTACGGGTTTTTACCGCGATGTTCGCGGCCAGATGCAATTGCGCAACCAGGATCTCTCCCCTTCCTCAATTGGGGCATCGGGAGGTTATAACTACCTGCAGAATGGCGATTTCGCGACGACCAAGGGTATTGAGTTCGTGTTGAAGATTCGCCGCAGTAAGGGTTTTCGCACCGAAATCAATTATACGCTCCAAGATGCTCGTGGAACGGGCTCGTCGACATTGAGTGCGGTGGCAGGTGTCGAGGTTCGGACCAATTTGCCGACGCTTGAACAGCCCTTGGATTTCAATCAAAAACATACTGGCAGCGTGCTACTCGACTATAAGGTCCCAGTTAGCGGTGGCGTTTTCAGTGGAGTGTATGCAAGTGTGCTGACGTCTTTTTCCAGCGGGCACAATTATACCCTAGTTGGCGGGTCGCTGGGGCAACGCGGCCCTGAGGACGGAGCGGTCATGGACGATTTTGATCCTCGCTCGCGTAAACCTTTGGAGTCGGTGAATGCATCTACAACGCCGTGGACATACGAGACAAATCTCAAAATCGGCAAGAAGATGTCATTGCGTGGAACAAATGTTACACTATATCTGCGGGCTATGAATCTGTTCAACCGGAAAAATGTTATTAACGTGTATCGGCGAACAGGGAATACCAGCGATGACGGCTTCCTCAACAGTCCTGAACTGAGCCAGCAAATAGTCGCCGCACGCGGAGAAGAGTATGTCGATATGTTCGAAAAGATCAATCTACAAAACCGCCAACACTACTCGACAAATCAAGGTGGTGACCTTTTTGATGAGCCGCGGCAGGTGCGAATCGGCCTGAGCCTCGACTTCTAAGAAGGGCGGATTCTGGGTGCGAAATCTAATGGTATTGAGAGAAAGGATGAAAGCGATGAGAGCGATAAGTCTACACGCCGCGTTGTTGATAGCGGTGGTCTTAATCGCCAGTTCCGAGGCACGCGAAACCATGTCGTCTCCACGTGCTGGGAAGATTGCTCAGAGCGCGGAGTTCAACGGTGAGCGAGCGCTCATAAATGTCAACAATTTGTCCATGTGGTTTAAGAATGATGGCTACTCGGCGCGTGACCCGCTCTCGGGTAATTCAGGCGTCAGCTATCCGCGCGGCACCGACTATGTAATATTCGCCGATGGGTTGATCTTTGGCGGATATGTGCGAGATGGAGTCGAACCGGCATTACGGGTTGGTGGCCAGACCTATGAAATAGGTACTAGGCCAGGACGAATTATCGAGAAGGGCGTTGCCGACGACGGTGACATCCAAGCGAATCCCAAAGCTCGCATCTACAGGATCCGTGCGGATTACGCTACCGCCGATTTGACCCAGGATGCTGCTGAGATGCTGAGCAAGGGCTCGACGGAGGTAACCGCAGCTGATATATCGGCATTGAGAGCGCAATACGAAAAAGATTGGAATGAGTGGCCCGCTGCTTGGGGTGCTCCATTTTATGATGTTGATGGCAATGGGACCTATGACCCCGGGGTAGATCAACCGTCTTTTCGCAATGCCGACTGTGTTGCTTCTCCGGCAGTCTGTGCAAACAATGCCGACCAGATTGCATGGTTTGTTATGAACGATCTCGACGCTGGTGCGACGGCCTCTCTATACGGAGCACCGCCGATAGGTCTGGAGATTCAAGTCACCCTATGGGCTTACGCGCGGACGGATGCGCTGGGCGAGGTGATTTTTAAGAAATTCCGTTTTGAGTATAAGGGCACAGCCGACACACCCGATGACGCGGTGATTGAGGACATGTACGTCGCCCAGTGGTCCGATCCAGATCTTGGTGATTATGGAGACGACTTTGCTGGAAGTGATGTTGACCTGAGTCTCGGGTATGTCTACAACGGTAGCGATATCGACTCCCACTATGCCGATTTTGGCTTGGCTCCGCCAGCCGCTGGCTACGATTTTCTGCAGGGGCCGATTGTGCCGGTAACCGTCGAAGTAACAGACGATGACGGCAATGTAAGTGTGGTCCCCGATGAGACGGCGCAAGCCATCTTTGGCTTCGATACCATCAGTGGTTTTCGCAACCTGCCGATGACTTCCTACGTTTACTTTGCCGCAGGCAGTTCTATAGGCGATCCAAGTTTAGGCGAATACGATGGCACGTTGGAGTGGTACAATCTGCTTCAGGGGTATCAGCCGCAGCCGGACGTCGACAATCCAGTACCATACATAAACCCGTTGACCAATGAGCCGACGAAGTTTACGCTCGACGGAGATCCGACCCGGGCAACGGGTTGGACAGACGGCGTTCCCCTGCCACCTGGCGATCGCCGTATCGTCCTTAACACCGGTCCCTTCAATATGAAGATGGGCGATGTGCAGGAAGTTGTTGTTGCGCTTATCGGTGGTTTGGGCAGCGATCGCTTTCGCAGCGTCTCGAAGTTGAAATTCAATGACCTATTCGTTCAGGATGCCTACAACACCTTTTTCCAAGTTCCGCCGCCGCCGGCCGCACCGCAGGTGCGCGCAGCTCAACTGGATAAGGCCATAGTTCTCGACTGGGGTTGGAATGAAGATGCCGTGACGGATACCGAAGGCGGCACTAATGGTACGCTCGAGTTTGAAGGGTATAATGTGTATCAACTACCTTCCGCTGAGGCCACGTTCGACCAGGGGGTCAAGTTGGCCACCTACGATCGGGAAAATGGCGTTACGACGGTGCTCGGGATAGATCTCGATGACGATTCCGGGGTGATATTAGACAAACCGTTGCAGATCGGTTCCGACTTCGGTGTGCGGCGCAATGTTAAGGTAACACAGGACTTATTGAAGGGGCGTCCGTTGGTGAATGGGCAGCGGTATTATTTTGCCGTAACGGCCTATAGTCATAACAAGGACGAGAATGCGGCGACGACTACGCTCGAGAGTCCGATGCAAATTTTGGTCGCCGTGCCACAATCTGCTGCGCCAGGAGTGCGCTACGGTACGGTAGCAGATGAGATGATTGTGAGTGCCCATACCACCGGGGCGAGCGACGGTGCGGTTTCCGCACATGTCGTCGATCCGACCCGCACCACTGGAAATTCCTACGCGGTCACCTATTCCGACAACGCCGATGGGGCAACGGTGTGGAGCCTGCGCGATGTTACGGCTGGGACGGAGCTTCTCGCGGGTCAGACCGATCAAAATGGGACGCCGATTTACATTGGACTCGATGGTTTCGAGGTCATGGTGTCGGGCCCGCCCAATGGCATGAAGGACTGGGGTGCGCCAGCCGCGCCCTATGTCGCTTGGCAAGCTGAAAATGGCGGGACCGTTGGCGACTACGTTTCGGCGACATCGCACAGTAGCGATACCCGTTGGTGGACATGGGCCGAAGCCGATTGGGGTGGTGAAGGCTTCAGCGGTGCCATGACCGGTGACATCGGCAATCAGTGGTTCGAACCTTCTTCGGTAACCCCTGCTCAGTTGCGCACTGTCGAGCTTCGCTTTGCGAGTGTAGTGGAAGAGGAAGGGGAAACTCAATATCACCCGGTTGATTTGAACAATCCGAATGTCTCCTATGCTTACCGCTATATGCGTGGAGCAGGCGGTGATGTGCCGGCCCTGGCTGATATGACGACCACTGGCAATCCCTACGATTGGAGCAAATATATCGTCAAGAATGAAGGCCCGGGGATCTATGTCTACCAGGAACGCTCGCCGATCTGTCTCTCGGCGTGGGACATCGAGAGTGACCCGCCGCGCCGCCTGGCGGTAGGATTTCTTGAGAACAATGCATCCGGCGGTCTTGTTAATGGCGCCTACGGCCCAGCATTCTACCAGGCTTCGAGCAACATAGCAGGTTCGGGTCCTCGCGAATGGCTGTACATTTTCGATGCCGACTACACTGAGCCTGGAGATGACAATAGCGCCTTGACTGATTTTGGGTTGTTGCCGTTGAACGATGGAGCTACCGATCCCTTGCCGATCATGTATATTGTATTCGCCAATAGGCGAGGGGAAACGCGATTTCCTATGGATGGCGACACTTTTGTCCTAGCCGCCAACCATGTCAATACCGCTTCGGATGTGTTTGATTTTACCGTTTCTGGCACTACCACTGATGAGGCTCTGCTTAAAAAGGACCTCGAAAAAATCAACATTTTCCCGAATCCGTATTATGGTCTTAACGAAATGGAGACCTCGCGATACGGACATTTTGTAACATTCAGCCATCTGCCCAACAGAGCAACGATTCGTATTTTCGATGTGGCTGGGCAAATGGTTCGGACACTGGAAAAAGACGATTCCGATCAGTTTTTTCAATGGAATCTAAGTAATGATAACGGGCTGCCTGTAGCGAGTGGACTCTACGTTGTTCATATCGATATGCCGCAGGCTAAAGCTAAAAAAGTGCTAAAGCTTGCGATCGTGCAGGAACAGCAGTTCCTGGAAAGTTACTAGGCGCGACGTGTATATCGCACAGGAGAACAAGAAAATGCGTATTACTGGCACGTTTATTTTAACACTGGTGTTGGCCGGTCTTGTTTTTGAAGCATCCATTGCCGAGGCTGGTGGCCGCAATCGGGTTGGCGGTAGTGCGGCAGCCCAATTGCTAATCCCGGTCGGTGCAAGGGATATGGCGCTCGGTGGATCGTCATCGGCGAGCGCTGAAGGTCTTGAAGCATTGCATTGGAACCCCGCCGGTTTGGCCGCCTCAGCGTCGTCGGCTTCGATTTTGGTGTCGACGATGAGCTATTTTGCCGACATGCAGCTCAATTACGCCGCAGTTGGCGCAAGCTTCGGCCGTTTAGGGCACCTAGCGGTCAACTTTAAAGCACTGACCGCAGGTGATATACCGGTGACTACCGCGACCTCACCCGACGGCACTGGCGGAATGTATTCCCCGACCCTTTTTACTGTGGGGGCGACGTACGCCAATAGCTTGACCGATCGTATTCGCATGGGAAGCACGATACATTTCATTTCGGAAAATATCGGACGCACCAATGCGAGCGGAGTCTCTTTCAGTGCTGGCGTACAATATGTGGGGCTTGGGTCGATTCGTGGCCTAGATCTCGGTATAAGTATCAAGCACATCGGTACGCGGATGACATATGGTGGGCCGGGGCTACTTTTTCAGGGGCAGGTCGATGGCTTGCGACGCCCCGGATCATTTTATCGGGTTGAAGCTAGCTCGGCCGATTTGCCGTCTTTGTTTGAAATTGGGCTCAGCTATAACGTGCCGGTGGGTGGCGCTCAGGGACTCAGCGTCAGTACTTTGTTTCAACATGCCAACTACGACTACGATGAATATCGCCTCGGAGCCGAGTATAGCCTGAGCAAACTTCTTGTTTTGAGGGCTGGATTTATGATGCCGTCCGATGCAATGGATAACACGTTTATCTACGGTACGAGCTTCGGTTTGGGTCTGAACGTTGATATCGGTGCAATTCGCGATCTGCAGATCGATTATGCCTATACCGCTGTTGAGTACTTTGATTCACTCAATACATTCTCGTTCAAGTTAGATTTTTGATCGTTGTTTGTAGTGGCTTGATGGGTAGCTAGGTAAAATATTCTTCGCAATGTTTGAGCATGCTGTGTACCGCAAGGTGCACAGCATGTTTTTCTGTGGCTAAGGCAGAGTTGCAATTTATCTGCAAGGAAGCCAACAACGTTTAGTCCGCGTTCAGCCGCAAGCGATTGTGCGACCGCAAGGAATAGAGCACGAAAAATGAGAGCGTCGCCGACCGATGCGTTAAGCGTTAAGGCTCTCCGCCCGCCTTCTATCTCAACCGACTCTTTTGCCGCGTCTCAGGGAGTCAGTGGTCTTTGGCTTTATTTGCATCGAGAGAGAGATTCACGCGTACCCTGAACAATAATAGTGACCGGTTCTTGCCGATTGCCATTTAAAGCCCAGCATGTCAGTAGGAGACAAAGGAGACGAACTGTTTTGCGATATGTTAAAGTACTGTGCACCTTCGGACTAATACTGATATGGTCGTGTCAGAGTTCGACGATGACGGCGGCAAAGCTTTATATCAAACAGGGCGAGACACAAAAAGCGGTCGAACAGCTTGAGGAAACGTTGCGCCTTTTCCCAGAGAGCGCCGAGGCGCATTTCTTGTTGGCGAAGCTTTTTGCAGCCGAAGGGCGTTATCCCGAGATGGTTTCACGCCTCGAGCGCTCTGCTGATCTTAGCCCACAGTATCATGGTGAGATCGAAAAAACGCGTCGCTACTTCTGGGCACGCGAGTACAATGCCGGAGTCGGGTTTGCGCAGGAACAGGGGCTGGACCTGGACCAGGCACTGCGTGCATTTGCCAATGCGACGATCATTGATGAAAACGACCTCAGGGCCTGGCGCAACTTGGCTTATGTCTACTATCAGAGCGATAGCACCAACGCGGCGATTGACACCTATCAGCGGATTGTTTCGCTTGATGTGCAAGACGGGAAATCTTTTTACAGCTTGGGCGTGCTTTATTTGCAAAAAGGCCAACACAAAGAAGCGGAGCACGCTCTGTCGCAACTGGTCGAGATCGACCCACAGCATCTCGACGGGCATATAAATTTGGCCGTGGCTCAAGTAAACCTCAAAGACTATGAGGGGGCCGAGACCAATTATATCCAGGCCATTGCGCTAGATCCGGCGATGCCCAGTTCCCATTACAATTTGGGCAATCTCTATTGGCAGCAGAAGAAGTATAGCGCGGCGCGCGAGGCCTATGAGGAGACTATCAGGCTGGACCCCGAAGACGGCGATGCGCTCTACAATTTGGCGATTACCCATTTGGCTTTGGAAGATATGGACAGGGCGCTGCCGCTTTTTGAGCAATTGGCCGAAAAAATGCCCGACAATGCCTCGGTATGGCGGGAATTAGGACGAATTTATGCGCACAAGGGGATGTTGGACAAGAGCAAAGAGGCGTATGCGCGCGAGGAACAATTGGGCGGATAGAGTTTGATGGTATGTTGTAGAATCTCCTTTTCGCCCGTGCCGCAGATCTTTGATCGCGACCCCTCGGCAGTTCTTAGCCGATTCCTAGTCCACTGCGACGATGTTCTCCAATAACTCCTCGGTGCTTCTGCGATTTTCACTCTGTCTTGTTCGCCATCGCTTGCGGCTATTTTCCAGATTAACATAGGATTTAAAAAATAGATCAAATAACAAACCCCGCGCTCCCTTAGCGCGCAGGGTTTGTTATATTTAATAAGCTATGCTGCAATACACTATACAACGCGTTCTACTCGCGATTCCCACATTACTCGGCATTACATTGATCACTTTTTTGATCATGCGGCTTGCGCCGGGTGACCCGGTCGATCTCTTTTTGGGGGGGGCAGCCGGTGGTGAGGGGATTTCTACCGACCGCCAGGCGGATATGGAGAAGACGCGGGAGGATTTACGCCGTCAGTTGGGGTTGGACCAACCGCTGCATATGCAGTATCTGATCTGGCTCTCAAGGTTGGTGGTGCAGGTTGAGGATTTGACGGCATTCGAGCGCGGGGCCCTTTTGGCTGATACGTTGCTCGGCGAATTATCACCGGTGGAACGGACAGAGCTGGCAGGTCTCGAGGGTAAGCAGCGCAAGGCGCGTTTCCTTGAGTATTTTCGCCGGCTGAGCCCCGATGGCGTTGATGCGCTGGTCGAGTCGCCTTTCTGGCAGAGCCGGCTCTTCTCAGTGGAAGGCAACTACGCCTACGCGGGGGCGGGCATTGAGGTCCTGCAGACGGGTGATTGGCGCTTGGTCACGCTCAATTTTGGGCGTTCCTTTAAAGATCAAGAACGAGTTATTGATCATATACTTGATCGCTTGCCGATTACATTGGAGATCAACCTCATAAGTCTGTTCTTCGCCTATTTGATTGGTGTTCCCCTGGGAATCCTGCTCTCGGTTAAGCAAAATTCGGCAATCGACCGGTTGGCGACTACGGGAACTTTTATGCTTTGGTCAATGCCCTCGTTTTGGGTCGGCATGCTATTGATCCTCTTTTTCTGCAACAAAGAATTCTACTACTGGTTCCCAGCCTCCGGTATCCAATCGCTGCACGCCAGCGAGGAGTGGAGTGCCTGGCGACTCTTTACCGATCACGCCCATCACATGGTCCTGCCGATCTTGGCTTCGACGTATTCCAGCTTCGCCGGCATATCGCGTTATATGCGCACCAGCATGTTAGAGAATCTGCGCTTAGACTATGTGCGCACGGCCCAGGCGAAGGGGTTGCGGTATCGCGTCGTGGTACTGCGTCACGTGTTGCGTAACTCGCTGATTCCGATTGTGACACTCTTAGCTGGGCTTTTGCCGGGCATGATCGCCGGGTCGGTTTTTATCGAGACTATATTTACTATTCCGGGCTTGGGCTTTCTTGGCTTCCAATCAGTTATCGTGCGCGATTATCCGATGGCGATGGCGCTCTTTACCATCGCCGGAGCGCTTTCTCTGGTGGGTATCCTGGTGGCTGATATCCTGCTCAAGGCCGTTGATCCGCGCATCGAATTTTCGGGTGTGCAGGGATGAGCGTGGAGACGGTCGATGCGGTGTCGACGGGTGTCGAAAAAGGGCAGTCCTATTCGCGTATCGTTTGGGGCCAGTTCAAAAAGAATACACCGGCTCTGCTCAGCCTGTATGGTATCGCCCTACTGGTATTAGTCGCCTTAGGCGCGGATTTGATTGCTGGAGACAAACCCTATTATATGGAGTACAAGGGGAAGACCTACTTCCCCGCTTTTCGCCAATACGGGATTTATCTAGGGCTTGTGGAATGGCCTGCAGATTTGAGGCGTCGCCGCAACTTCAAAAAGCTCAAAGTGGATCAGGCGGTCTATCCGCCGGTGCCTTATGCACCAGGTGAGATCCTTTTACGGGATAAATACCAGCCGCCCAACGCAAAACACTGGTTGGGTACGGATCGACTGGGGCGAGATGTGCTGTCGGGGTTGATCCACGGCACGCGTTATGCACTGACTATTGGCCTGGTCGCCGTTGGCCTATCTCTGGCCATTGGTTTGGTGTTAGGGGCAATGGCTGGCTATTTCGGCGGGTGGACTGACTTGGCGCTTTCGCGACTATTTGAACTTTGGGCGGCGATTCCCAGTTTCTTCCTGATACTGACGGCTGCGGCTTTTTTTTCACCGAGCCTATTTTTTGTAATGATCATTATCGGCTTTACTAGCTGGGTCAATATCGCGCGTCTGACGCGTTCGCAGTTTTTGCAGGTACGCAGTTACGATTATGTGGCTGCTGCCCGCAGTTTAGGGTATTCGGATACTCGGATTATGTTCCGCCATATCCTGCCCAACGCTATCGGGCCGGTCTTGATTCCGGTAGCCTTTGGTGTTGCCGGGGCTATTCTCGCCGAGTCGGGTTTGAGTTTTCTGGGCGTGGGTGTGCCGGCGGAAGTGATCACTTGGGGAGCGCTATTGGCTGGTGCCCGTAGCAATGCGGCGGCTTGGTGGTTGGTGGTGACGCCGGGTTTGGCGATCTTCGCCACCGTGACACTCTACAACCTGCTGGGCGATGGGTTGCGCGATGCGTTGGACCCGAAGCTCAGGGGGTCAAGTGGTGAGGAAAGCGGGTAGCGATTCGTTGGCCAACAGTTGGTCGAGGCTTTGCCGTTGGCGCAGCAGGTGCAACTCGCCTTTGTCGTCGAGCAGCACTTCGGGCGCCTCGGGAAATGAATTATAATTCTTGGCCGCCATGCCGGCGCAATAAGCGCCGCTGCCGCCGATAAAAACCGCGTCGCCGATCTTGGCTTCGGTGAGAGTGCGGGTTGCGAGCCCTTCGGGGTTATCTGGGGCCGGAGTGAGAATATCGCCGCTCTCGCAACAATGGCCGGCGACCAGATACTCGCCCTGGCCACGTGTCTCGGGTTCGGCGGGCACGACGACGATGGGGTGCTGGGCCCCGTACATGCTGGGGCGCAAGACTTCGGTCATGCCGCTGTCTACTTTAATAAAGCGATTACCCTCTGCACCGGTATCGACCACGTCGATGATACTACAGACCAATGCGCCGGCGTTGGCGACAAAGAAGGTGCCCGGTTCCACTTCCAAATGCAACTTGCGTCCGTGTTGCTGGGCGAAGCGCTCGAATTCGCCGGTCACGGGTTGACCTGCTTCCTGTAAATTCGTCGAAACTTCGCCCGCCATGCGCCCGACCTTGAAACCGCCACCCATGCTCACGCGTTCGATGTCCGGCATTTGTGCGGCGACTTCCAATGTCAGCCGTGCGCAACGCTGCCAGACCTCCGGGTCGCTGCCCGAGCCGATATGGCTGTGCAGGCCGGTGATGCGCAGATCGTGCTCGGCGGCGGTAGCCAACACTTGCTGCAAATATTCGTGCCAGATGCCGAAGCTCGACGAAGGGCCGCCGACATTGGTGCGGTTGCTATGGCCAGAGCCCAACCCCGGGTTGATGCGTACAGAGACCTCGTTACCGGGGAAAAGTTGGCCATAGGCGGCGAGCTGGTGCAGCGAGCAGGCATTGTACAGTACGCCCTGGTTTATTAGATCTTGCAGATTGTCGGGCAGTTGCTGCGCGGTAATCTGGATTTCTTTGGCGGGCACCCCGGCGCGCATGGCCCTCAGTGCTTCATAGCCGCTGCTGGCGTCGATGTGCAAACCCGCGCGATTGAGAATGCGAATGACAGCCGCCGCAGGGCAGGCTTTCATGGCGTAGCGGGCGGTAAGACCATAGGCATTGGGGAAGGACAAGGCCTTTTGCGCTTGTGCTTCAAGGGTCTTTTGGTCGTAGATAAATGCGGGGGTGCCGAATTTGTCTTGCACGGCGCGGATCTGGTCTTCAGAAAGGAACGAAAGCGTTTCCATAGTAGTCTCGATTAGTGGGCTCTAACTTGATGTTTTTCATTTAAATTTATAGTTTATTATAGCTTAAATTATCGCAACCGTACCCCATTCTGTCAAGATTGCAATGCCTACATATATTCTCGGTATTTCCGCTTTTTACCACGATAGCGCGGCTTGTTTGATCCGCGATGGTGAAATCGTCGCCGCAGCCCAGGAGGAGCGTTTCACGCGCGTGAAACACGATCCTGGCTTTCCCGGCAACGCCGTCAGCTATTGCCTGCAAGAGGGGGGTATTAAAGCAGAGGATTTGCACAGCGTCGGGTTTTACGACAAACCCCTGATGACTTTTGAACGCCTCTTAGAGACCCACTTGGGCACCGCTCCCTTGGGTATCCGTCTCTATTGGAAGAGCATGGTGGTGTGGCTCAAGGAAAAATTGTGGATCCCGCAGTTGATCCAAAAGGAGTTGGGCCATGATGTGCCCGTGCTCTTTGGCGACCACCACGAGTCGCATGCGGCATCGGCTTTTTATCCCTCGCCCTACGAAGAAGCGGCGATTATTACTCTCGACGGGGTCGGCGAATGGACCACGACGAGTTATGGCTATGGTCGGGGCTCCGAAATTCACACTCTGGCCGATATCAAATTTCCGCATTCGCTGGGTTTGCTTTATTCTGCTTTTACTTATTTCACTGGTTTTAAGGTCAATTCCGGCGAATACAAGTTGATGGGTTTGGCTCCCTATGGCGAACCGAAATACGTCGATCGCATTCTGGACAATGTCATCGACCTGAAAGAGGACGGTTCCTTCAAGCTCAATACTCGTTATTTCAACTATATATCCGGCCTGACGATGACCAGCCCGGCAATGGGCGAACTGTTTGGGGGGCCGCCTCGGCAACCCGAGACCCCTTTGACGCAACGCGAGATGGATATCGCGCGCTCTTGCCAGGTTGTCACCGAGGAGGTCATGCTGCGCATCGCTCGCACGGTCCATAAGGAGACCGGGCTCAAGAATTTGTGCATGGCTGGCGGGGTGGCGCTCAATTGCGTCGGCAATGGCCGCGTTTTACGCGAGGGTCTCTTTGAAAATATTTGGATCCAACCGGCCGCCGGCGATGCGGGTGGGGCTCTAGGAGTTGCTTTGGCACTGTGGTATCATCATTTGGGCAACGAGCGGGTGGTCGACGGCGAGAAAGACGCGATGCACGCGTCACTATTGGGGCCGGTTTACGACGATGACGAGATCGGCCGGTTTATCGAGGAACAGAGCGGCGTCGCGCAAAAGCTGTCGGAGGAAGAGTTGCCGGTGCGCGTGGCCGAGCAACTGGCGGCGGGCAAAGTAATGGGTTTTTTCCAGGGCCGTATGGAATTTGGGCCGCGTGCCTTGGGTGCTCGTTCGATTATCGGCGATCCGCGTTCGACCGAGACGCAATCGGTTATGAACCTCAAGATCAAATTCCGCGAGAGCTTCAGGCCCTTTGCCCCGACCGTTTTGCGCGAACACGTGCACGAATATTTTGAACTGGACGCCGATTCGCCTTATATGCTGCAAGTGGCTCCAATCAAAGAAGAACGCCAGATCGCGATGAGCGAG
>DQLG01000369.1 GCA_015660315.1 Candidatus Latescibacterota bacterium | reverse complement strand
CTCTTGATACCAGTTTTTCGCCGATTATGAAGGTCCAATACGATACCGAGAATTCACGTGTAGGTCGGCGTACGGATTACGACAAGCTGATTATGGAGGTCTGGACAGATGGAGCTGTGCATCCTGAGGATGCGATGGCTCAGGCTGCCAAGATCTTAACCGAGCACCTCAACCTCTTCATCAACTTTGAGGATGAGCCTGAGGTCACGCAGGAAAAAGAAGTCGACGAGGAAACGAAAAGGGTTGCCCGGCTGTTGGCTATGCCGGTGGATGAGCTCGAGCTTTCGGTGCGGTCGGCTAACTGCTTGCGCGCTGCCGGGATAACCCATCTCCATGAGTTGGCGTCGCGGTCTGAAGCCGAGATGCTCAAATATCGAAATTTTGGCCGCAAATCGCTCAATGAGTTGGGTGATATTCTCGTTTCGCTCAATCTCAGCTGGGGTATGGACCTGACTCCATATGAGGGTATTGAAGTCGGTGAAGACTCGGCTAATCCTTTGGCCGAAGAATTCTAGGAACGGATAATGAGACACGGTAAAAAAATAGCTAAATTGGGGCGTACAGCCTCGCATCGCAAGGCGATGTTATCCAATATGATGACTTCGCTCTTTGCAAATGAGCGTATTACGACAACGCAGATTCGTGCCAAAGCGCTCAGGCGAACGGCAGAAAAAGTGATTACTTTCGCGAAGAGAGGGGACCTGCACGCCCGGCGGCAAGTATTACGCGTTATTGCCGACAAGCAAATTGTCTCCAAATTGTTCGATGAACTCGGACCGCGATATAAAAGCCGAAACGGCGGTTATACGCGTGTGGTAAAATTGGGTCCACGTCGCGGAGATGGGGCTTTTATGAGCATTATCGAACTTGTTGATCGCCCTGGTGTAGCGGCTGCCGAACCGGCAGAAGAGCAAGCGGCTTCAGCAGAAGCTCAGGAGTCAACTGAGAAATAGGCGCTCAAATTATAGATTGCAGCTGTGGGGCAAGATGCTAGTCATCTTGCCCCTTTCTTATTGTAGGAGACAATAACCGGTGAAACCTGGAAATCACATCGAAGTCGAGGTAGTCGCACTTGACTCCAAGGGAGACGGGTTGGCCTTGGTTGGTGAACGAGAAATACTAGTGCGGGGGGCTGTGCCTGGCGATCGGGTAGCGGTGCGATTAATAAAGAAGCGCAAAGGTCGTTTTGAGGCGGTAATTGAGGAATATCGCGAAATGGGATATGAGAGACAGGAACCGCTTTGTACCCATTTTGGTCATTGTGGGGGGTGTCGTTGGCAAGAATTGGCCTATGATGACCAACTAAAAGTCAAGCAGCAAATGATCGCGGATGCGTTGGCGCTAAGCGGTCTTGAGATTCCTATTTTAGAGCCAATTATAGCCAGCCCTACACCATATTTTTATCGCAATAAGATGGAATTTTCTTTTGGTCGGGATCGTGATGACGGCTTGCAATTGGGGATGCATGTAAGAGGCCGTTATAACTGGATTTTCGATCTTGAGGAGTGTCATTTGCAGTCGCAAGTTTCTAATCGTATCGTCGAATCTGTCCGCAGTGCGGCCCGAGGATTGCGACTTAGCGCCTACGATTTGAAGAAACACGAAGGGATATTGCGTTTTTTGGTTGTTCGCGATGGGAAACAGACCGAGCAGGTCATGGTAAATTTGGTTGTTGCTTCATATCCGAATGAAAAAGTCGACCTACTGCTTAGACAGGTTCAGGAAGACATACCGGAGATAGATGTTTTATTGGTAACTCTGCATACTGGAAAAGCCCAAGTCGCGATTGGTGAACAAGAGTATGTGATCAAAGGGGAAGGACATATAGTTGAGAAGTGTGCAGGGCTTAAATTTGATATATCTCCGCAATCATTTTTTCAGACCAACCCTTTACAAGCCGAGCGCCTGTATAAGGTTGTAATTGACATGGCGGGCAGTGTCGGCAAAGTGCTCGATATGTATTGCGGGACAGGCAGTATTAGCTTGCTGCTCGCTCGACAAGCGGAATCGGTATTAGGAGTTGAATTAGCAGTTGAGGCTATTGAAGATGCAAAACTTAATGCGAAGCGGAATGGAATTGAAAATTGCGAATTCATAGCTGGGGCTGCTGAAGATGTTTTCGGTGGACTGGTAGCACAAGAGCGACGGTTTGATTTGATCGTTGTTGATCCACCCCGGGTTGGATTACATAAAAAAGCACTCGCAGGACTTTGCATGTTGGATGTGCCAAGAATTATCTATGTTTCTTGCAATCCACATACTTTGGCTGCTGACTTATCTGGATTGGCTGTCGCGGGTTATAGCGTAGCAAGTGTTCGTCCGGTAGATATGTTTCCGCAGACCCCTCACTGTGAAGTTGTAGTAGAGTTATGCAAGGTTGAATGCTTGACTAACTAGCTGATTCTATGTATCATAGGACCAATAAAGACTCTTTGCTCGAATGCGAAAATGGAATGGAAGGTCTTCTATGGGCAAGGTAAAAAAGAAAGTCGTTAAAGAAGAAAAAAAAGCCCAAGCAAAAGAAGCAAAAGCCGCTAATGGAGAGAAAAAGAAGGTAACGAAAAAGCCTTTTTCAGGGGTTGAGGTCTATAGCAAACCCGGGCTTATGCAGCAGCTTTTTGCCGGCTTTAGGGAAGCCGAAGTCGCTGGTGATATTATACGTCCCCGGATGTTGACAGAATCGGCCGAGCATGGCCGTGGCCGAGGGATTATCCGGAACTTCACTTTTCGGAAGTTTAAAGACCAACCTAAGGCGGTCTTCTTTATGAGTTGGCCTAAAGGGGTGGCTGGGGGAAGTTTTGAACCGACCGACCGGCTGCTCAAGCCAGGTGAACCCATTACTCTCAGTTATGCCGTAGAAGTGGATGGGGCCGACAAGCCGATTTATTTCGTCGGCAAGGCATATTTTTTGCGCAAGAGCTATTATGTAGAGGATAATCCGACGAATCCTGGGCAACCTTGGACCGGACCGCGTGAGGAAGCGAAGGAGAAACTGCCTAAAGATGTCTTTGTTAGGGGCGAAGATATTATAGAGATTCGCGTCGATAGCGTAACGTCAATGCCCAATGGCCGCGGCCGTTTACCCCGAGATATTCTCGAGCGCTATTTAAGTAAGGCAAAACTCTATGTCATTCCTGGTGGTGGTGGATGGGCGCAGCGCAGCACTCAAGGACATTTTTTTAACAATATTCGCGAACCGCTTGATAAATATCTAGAAAAAGACGGGGTCAAACTCATTGAAAAAGTGACTCTCGATGAATTCGGCAATATGGGCGATGTGACGATGATGGTTGAGGGAATGCTCTTGTCGGGGGTTGAGCATGATAAGATCCGCAAGGTCATGCTCAAAGAGCCCAATGACCATCTTCGCGAAATTAATACAATCGTGGGTTTCTTGTTGCATTTTCAAATGACGGATGAAATTAAGGATATCGCCATTCGCACCCTACCCGACAAAGCCGGTAAGGAAAACGATGTCTTCTTACCCTTGATGCTCGAGTACGTAGCTGATTCTGTTGAACAATATCGGGTAACTTTCCGGGTTTTCCCGCGCGATCTAGTTGAGAATCGCGCGCGAAACAGTATGGATAGGGGGTTGCATTTTAAACCGCCAAATACATTGCATCCGGGTTCGGAGAACCAGGTGATTTTCAGCAAATTACTTATTGCTCTGAGTCAGCGTTTTCGCGAGGATGAGAAGCCGGACGAGGAGAAATTGAAGAGCGAGAAATTGCAGGTATCTGTGCAAGAGCGGATATCTGAACAGTCGCACAAGTTCACGGATGAAAAAATGAAATCCGCCTTCCAGAATAGGGTGGCAGCGAAGAAGAGAGAAGACGACTAAGAGCCCTCCTCCTTCGTTTGCCGCTGGCGGGCGTTACTACTTGGGCTGGTCATGCTCTGATTTTCCAAATAGCCATATAGTTGGCTGAGTTGGCTGTGCGCGAGCTTGAAATATTCGTTGTCGCGTATATGTCGACTGTAGCGCCATTCGATCAGGTCGTCTTTACGCAGTGGGATGCCTTGAGGTTCATAACAGAATTGCAAACCGTGGAGTAGGACTTTCTGATCGCCTACTTGGTGCGTACGAGTTCGTACTACTTGAGCAATCAGATGGATCTTGAAAGGCAACTCCGGTTTGAAGCGCTTTACCGCATCGGGGAAGTGCAATTTGGGGTAGAAGGTCAGATGGATCATATTCTTCTTTAGCTCTTCAAAGGCACTTTCCCAGTATTCCCCCTCGTATTCTATTTCTTCATCGGCATTGGCTGGGCATTTTTCCCCGAGCAGGAACTGGAGCAGTTCCGGGCTGCTCTCGATCAATGTGCCCCCTACGCTATAATCGACGAGGTCGACGTGTAACCCTTCCTCTTCTCGGGGGGAATCTATGGGGCGCACTACCTCGTTCTGGGTCCTTGCTTCCATAATCTCAACCAGCATTTGGTAATATTTCTGGTCGTGGATGAAATTACTAATGACCTTCTCACCCGGATTCAGATTATAGGGGTTTTCCTTGCCTTTTTTAACCCCGGATTTCGCTGATTTCTTCAGGTAGAGGACATCGCGCAACGATTCCATTTCGAGCCCGAGAATATGTATTTCTCCTAACAAGAGCTCTTCGTCTTTGCGTTTGACCAGAGTCGTTGATTCATCTTTGTCGATTTTGGAGACATAGACTGAGCGGTCGTGTGGTAGCTTCTTTAGCATAATCGCCCGAAACTCGTTGATCGCGTCTCGGGTCGTGAACGGTTTCTGTTGGCTATCCGTCGCAAGATCAACCAACTCTACTTCTTTAAGCAGAACGGGTGGGGCGCCCTCGTCGGGGAATTCATGATTGGTATTGCGGATAAATAGATCAAAGCCGATATGGGTGGTCAGCGGGATTCGGGAATCGCCGTAATTTTTGAGCGTATAGCGGTAAAACTGGCGTTTGTCTTGTTTTTTCAAGACGCTGATCGGCACCAGTTTATATGCTGCCTTGGCATTGAAATCGAGGGTTTCGACGACTTCTGGCAAGAGGCGATATCGGCCAACAATTTTGCACTGTAATTGGTAGGGAATGCGCCGGTTCATAAACTGCAGAACAACATCATGATTGGTCAGGTTTTGGTCTTTGGCTATTTTGAGATTGTCAGGGGTGGTTAGGTAGAGACTGCCCCCCTCACTATAGAGTTTCTTTTCCCTGCGCAAAAAGAATGCTTTGCCCATTTCTTCCGGCTCGCCATTTTTATCCTTAATTATAGCGACAAGAGCTGAGGGTGGGCTTAAATCGGTCAGCTTTTGAATTTCTTGTCGTACACTAAAAGAGCCGGATTGCTTTTTGCGGCCTTTTAAAAAGTCAAACATAGATAACACCTATATTTAGGTACTTCATTATATTCTATTATATATATAAAAAAGATAATTTGCAAGCCGGTTTAGAAGCTTCAAAGATCTAATTTGCTAATAGCTATGTCTTTTAAATTGGATAACTGTCAAACTGGCAGTTATTGTCTGCCAACTACTTTATGTAACGGCCAAAAAGTAAACGGCACGAAAATTGCCATGGTTATCGTGACCACCTTACTCAAAGTCCTGTGAGGACTGAGAATGGCTAAGAAGAAAAAATTAGACATACCAGATCAACTGCCGGTGTTACCAATGCGTAATATGGTGATTTTCCCCGGGGTTCCGACGCAACTCCTCGTGGGGAGAGATGGGTCACGTGAATTGATTCGTTCGGCGATGGAACAAGGACGAATTATCGCCGCGGTTACCCAGCGAGATATTACAGTTGACAATCCTGCCCCAAGTGATCTAAACCGCGTTGGTATCGTAGGGTTGATTCATCGGACGTTTGACTTGCCCGATGGAAATATACAGGTGCTCTTGCGTGGTCTTCAGCGGGTAAAATTGACCAAATACATAAAGAAAAAACCCTTCTTCATTGCTCGTGTTGAGATAATCGAAGAAGAAGTGAGTGAAGATCGGGAAGAGCTTGCATTGGCTCAAAACCTTTCCCAGCTTTTCCAAAAAGTAGTCTCATTGGTTCCTGCGCTAAGCGATGAGTTACAGGTAACCGCAATCAACCTTGAGAAACAGCCGACACAGTTATCTGACTTTGTCGCTTCGGGACTTGATATTGACCTGCAAGAAAAACAAAAACTGCTCGAAGAGAGCAATATTAAAACTCGTTTGCAGTTATTAACGGTAACGCTCAATAGCGAGTTGGCGATTCTCGAGATGGGCAATCAGATCCAGGCGCAAATTGAACAGGAAATGGGGCAAGTCCAGCGGGACCACTATCTGCGGGAACAAATGCGGGTGATTCAGAAGGAACTCGGGGAGGAGGGGGCGGGGGAAATTGATGAGCTTCGCGAGCGTTTAGCAGGGGCTAAACTACCGACTGAAGTGCATGAGATCGCTTCGCGCGAGCTGGAGAAATTGGCACAGATGCCCAGTGGTGCGGCCGAATATACCGTAGGTCGAACCTATTTGGACTGGATTTTCGAGTTGCCATGGCGGACGAAGTCCCGGGATCGGATTGATCT